>JBBQYT010000058.1:0-8410 GCA_038208385.1 Longimicrobiales bacterium
GAGATTCGCGAGTTGCTGGGTTCGATCATCGAGGCGGCGCGCGCAGCGGGTGAGAGCGCCGATACGCTGGCCGATCTCGAGCGTGGCCTCGCCTCGATCGAGGGCAAGGCGAGCGACTATTTGTTCTTTGGATTTTCGCCGTGGGGTCAGCAGTAGCGCGGGAGTCTAGTCGCGCGCTTTCGTCGTTTTCGCGGCCGCCTTCGTCGCGGCAGCCGCTTCGCCACCCTTCAGAGCAGCCAGCAGCTCTTCGCCCGCCGCTTCAACCTGCCAGCGTCGAATTTCAGGTATCGAAGTCAGCTCAGCCTCATTCCTGGGGATCCTGCGCGCCACTTCTTCGAGCTGTGCGCGGGGCATAAGGAAGCCCCGGTCGATGCCGAGCGCATCGGCTGCACGGTCGCGCGCGATCTTCAACAGCTCCATGCGTGCATCGATGGCCGGATCGGACTGCGGCCGGGCGGGTCCGCGGGGGCGGGTGGGCAGGGCTTCGTTTGCAACATGGTTCGCGCGGGTTACCGCACCGAGCATCTCTGAGCCATATCGATCGGCCAGCACGGGCGGCACGCCCACGCTCTCGAGAAGTGCAGCCGCGTCCAGCGGCATCGCGCGCGCGACAGCAACGAGCACGTCGTTGGTCACGACCCGGAACGGCGCGACATCGCGCTCTTTGGCCAGCTCTTCACGCCAGTTGTGCAGCTCGCGTAAAGCCGCCAGCTGGCGCGGCTTCAAGTCGCGCGTGTTCTTGATCTTGAGATACGGTGCTTCATCGATGGCGCCGCGCCACTGCACGGTTTCTGCGATGCGGAATTCTTCTTCCGCCCAGTGCAGTCGGCCTTTGCCTTCCAGCTCGGCGATCAGGCGGTCGCGCAGCTCCGGAAGCAGTGTCGTATCCTGCGCCGCGTACTCGAGCATATCGGCAGGCAGCGGGCGTTGCGCCCAGTCTGCCCGCTGGTGTTTTTTCTCGAGCTTTACGCTCAGGTATTTCTCGGCGAGGCTCGCGAGTCCGAAGGCAGGCTCGCCGAGAAACTGCGCGGCCACTTTCGTATCGAATACGCCGCGCACGTGCAGACCGAAGTCGCGGTCGAGCAGGCGCAAGTCGTAATCGGCATCGTGAAAGACGATCTCGCAGCGCGGATCGGCAAACAAGTCCGCGATCGGCGCGAGATCGGTGATGGCGAGCGTGTCGACGATGTAGGTCTCGGTGCGCGTGGAGAGCTGGAGAAGGCAGATCCGGTCGTGATAGCGATGATAGCCAGCCGCTTCCGTGTCCGCAGCAATAAGCTTGGACCCGGCGAGGGTGAGCGCGACGTCACGGACCTCGTCCTTCCGCTGGATATATTGCATTGCGTCTCGAATATGAGTGACCCCACGGGATTTGCGCCGCGAACGGCTCTTCCCTAGGATTTTGATGTTCCCTGACGGTCAGCACACGCGTTTTAACCGTCCGCGCGTTCGCTCAAGCTACCGATTCTCGTTGAGCTTTTCCACCGGCTCCAACAAATCGTGATAAATTCGACATCCGCATCGCACCGCCTTCTCCTCGTGTTGGCGGACCGCGTTCATACACTCGCCGATCCGCCGACCGCCGCGCACGCCGAGGCCATTCTCATTCGCGACGGACTCATCCATGAAGTCGGCGCTGCCGATGACCTCGCTGCACTCGCACCGCATGCCGAGCTCCTCGATTTGCGCGGCTCGACAATCACGCCCGGCTTCACCGATGCGCACATCCACCTCGTCGAATGGGCGCTTGCTCGCGCTGAAGCGGATCTGACCGCCGCGACGTCTCCAGACGAGGCTGCCAATCTGCTCGTTCATCATCTCTCATCGCGTCCGCCGACGGGCGGATGGGCGGATGGGCAGCAACTGCAACAGCAACAGCCGTATAACAGCTGGACACGCGGACGGGGGTGGAACCCGCATCGCTGGTCGGAGCCGCCGACTGCTGGAATCCTCAATGCAATCATTCCCGATCGGCCCGTCGCGCTCCAAAGTCACGACATGCACACGCTCTGGGTGAACGCGCGAGCGCTCGAATTGTGCGGCATCGATCGCGATACGCCTGATCCCGATGGCGGGCGAATCGGCCGAACGGACAACGGCGATCCAACCGGAATGCTCTTCGAGAACGCCTGCCAGCTCGTCGTAGAACGGATTCCAAAACCTACTGTAGACGATGCACTTCGCGCCGTCCTGGCGGGGCAGGCCGAGCTCCATCGCATGGGCATCACCGGCATTCACTCGTTTCCCGGCATCTTCATTCCCGACCCCGAGCCGCTCGCAGTCCTGGAGCGCATGGCGGTAGAGGGAACGCTCGCACTGCGCGTGCTCCAGCACATCCCCCTCCATGAGCTCGATCAAGCGATTGAGCTCGGGCTTCAGAGCGGCGCCGGCAACGACTGGATACGCATTGGAGCCGTGAAGATGTTCCTCGATGGCGCGCTCGGATCCCGCACCGCCTGGATGCTCGAGCCCTACGCCGGCACATCCACCTGTGGGGTTAAGGTGTTACCGGAACGCGAGTTCAGGGAATCCGTGAAGCGCGCAGCGGCCGCGGGAATCGCCACCACAGTCCACGCGATCGGGGACGCCGCCGTCTCCCTCGCCCTCGACGTCCTGGCCGACCCGAACCTGGAGTGCGCAGCAATTCCGCATCGCATCGAGCATATCCAGTGCTGCCCGGTTGCGCGCCTGGGCGAGGCTGGCGCAGCCGGCATCGTCTGCTCGGTGCAGCCGGCTCATATGATCACAGATTGGCGTCCCGCGGATACTCACTGGGGGGAGCGCGCGCGCGGCGCTTACGCATTTGGGTCGCTTTTGCGGGGTGGCGCAGTGCTCGCGTGCGGATCCGATGCGCCTGTGGAGCCTGTCGACCCGCGCCTCGGCCTGTACGCCGCCACGACGCGTCAGGACCTGGGTGGAGCTCCCGAAGCCGGCTGGTATCCAGAGGAACGTATTTCGATAGGCGATGTGATTCGTGGCTATACGCGCGGCGCGGCCTTTGTCGCCGGCATGGAAGGGAAGCAGGGGGTGATTGCGCCGGGGGCGTTCGCGGACATTGTTGCGTGGAATACGGATCCGTTCGGTACAGGAGGAAGGGATATTCTAGATCTGACAGTTGCGAGAACGATCGTTGCAGGCGTGACAGTATATGAACATGTTGGCAATCAGTGAGCGCTCGTTTCGAGCGGCTAATCGCTAATCCCTAATCGCTGGTTGAAGAGTGCGAACCAAAATCGTTGCCACCATCGGCCCGTCTACCGCAGAGCGCGACAAGATCCACGCGCTGGCAGAGCTCGGCGTCGATGTCGTCCGGATAAACATGGCGCATGGCACGCACGACGCGCATGCGCTTGTCATCAAGTGGGTGCGCGAAGCGTCCGAGATGATCGGCAAGCCCATGGCCATCCTCGCCGATCTCGCCGGTCCGAAGATCCGCATTGGTGCGCTCTCCGAGTCCGTGCGTCTTGGCGAAAAGTCGCGCGTCATCCTGGCCCCTGAAGCTGAAGCGCGTGGCGATGAAATCCCGCACACGTACGCGCCACTCGCGCACGACGTGAAGGCTGGGGATCGTATTCTGCTCGACGATGGCCTGATGGAGCTGCGCGTCGACACAGTGGAAGGCCGGCGTGTTTTCTGTCGCGTCGTACGCGGTGGGCTGCTGAAGGAACACAAGGGAATGAATCTCCCCGGTGTGCGCGTGAGCGCACCATCGCTTACTGAAAAAGATTTGGTCGACCTCGAGTTCGCGTTGAAACAGGATGTCGACTACATAGGCCTGTCATTCGTGCAGCGGCCCGAAGATGTGGCAGACCTCCGGTCGCGCATGCCGAGAGGCACGCTCATCATCGCGAAGATCGAAAAAGATGTTGCACTCGATAACCTCGAGTCGATCATGATGCAGACCGACGCGGTGATGGTCGCGCGTGGCGATCTCGGCGTTGAGCTGCCCTTCGAGAAAGTGCCGCTCGCGCAAAAGCGCATCACACAGATGGGAAACATGTTCGGCCGTCCCGTCATCACCGCGACGCAGATGCTCGAGTCGATGATCGAGCACCCGCGTCCAACGCGCGCCGAAGCCAGCGACGTTGCGAACGCGCTGTTCGATGGCACGGACGCCGTTATGCTTTCCGGCGAGACTGCTGCCGGCAAGTATCCGTTTCTTGCCGTTGAAGCGATGGTGCGCATTGCCGGCGAGATCGAGCGCACCGAGAGCTATGACGGCGGCCCGCAGTACGACGTGCCCGCGCTCAACCACCTGCACGTGGGTGCAACACCGACCGAGCATGCGATCGCTGCGTCGACAGTCGAGGCCGTACGTCTGCTCGGTGTTCCCGCGGTGGTAACGTTCACGCGCAGTGGCGCTGCCGCGCGGCTCGTCTCGAGCTACCGCCCGCCCGTGCCGATTCTTGGTGTCACGGATGACGCGCGTACGTGGCGCCAGCTTGCACTGGTGTGGGGCGTCATTCCGGTGCTGTGCAAGGATGAAGTGAGTTACGATACGATGCTCTCGTGCGCGCGGAATTATTTGTTCAAGCAGGGGATGGCCAGTGCAGGTGACCGCGTCGTCGTCACGTCGGGCGTACCGTTCCACGTCAGTGGCAAAACGAATATGCTGCGAGTGGAGGAGCTGTGAAGCTTCGCTTCATGGGAACCGGCACCTCGTTCGGCATTCCTGTGATCGGCTGCACCTGCATTGTCTGCACATCGAGTGACCCGCGCGATCGGCGCACCCGTCACTCGGCGCTTCTGCAAAATGACGACGCTGCATCGTCCCTTCTGATCGATGCACCGCCGGAGCTGCGTCTCCAACTGCTCGACGCGGGCAGTCCGCGTGTCGATGCCGTTTGGTTCACGCACACGCACGCCGATCACGTGCACGGCATCGATGATCTCCGCGTGTTTTCCGCGCGCAGAAGCGCGCCGCTTACAACCTGGGCCGACGAGCATTCTGCAAGCGAGCTGCGCACACGCTTTCCATACATTTTCGACGAAAACTATCGCCCGCCGGAAGGCACCTCGAAACCTGAGATTCGCCTGCACACGTTCAAGCGCGATGACACCGTCTTTGCCGCAAACTTCGAGCTCCACCCAATCGAAGTTCCCCACGGCGATATGCCCGCATTCGGATTCCGCACCGGCGACCTCGGCTACATCACGGATGCCAAGACAATTCCGCCGGAAGCCCGCAGACGTCTCGACGGCATCAAGGTGCTCGTCCTGAATGCACTCTGGTTCGGCAACCCGCACCCAACGCACCTGAACGTCGAAGAGGCCGTCGAAACCGCGCGCGAGATCGGCGCCGAGCGCACATACCTTACCCACCTGACACATCGCGTAGGACATCAGGAGCTGCTCGATGCGCTGCCGCCCGGAATAGAGCCGGCGTATGACGGTTTGGTCATCGACATCTGAAGACCGTCTATCGTTGAGCGTCTACCGTCTATCGTCAACAACCGAGCAGACGATAGACGATAGACGATAGACGGTAGACGATAGACGACAGACGACAGACGAAAACAAGGAAGATCCGACGATGACCGAAAGACTACGACTGGACTACAACAACATGCTGAAGAGCCGTCTCGGCGCTCACGGCATCGACACAGTGCGTCTCGAGCGCGCTGCAGGTCGCTTTCACGATGTCCACGCGGAGGTCGCGCGCCAGCGCGCCGCAGGAGAGCTGGGCTGGCTGGCGCTCCCGTACGAGCGCGAAACCGTATCGCAGATTCGTGCGTTTGCGGACGGCGTCGGCCAGGCGTTCGACACCGTCGTCGTACTGGGAATCGGCGGCTCTGCACTCGGCACGGTCGCAATGCACCAGGCGCTCAGCAAGCCGTTCTGGAACGAGCTCGATGATGAAGCGCGCGATTATTTTCTGCGCCTTTATGTACTCGACAACATTGACCCGACCACGATCGGTCCCTTTCTCGAGCGACTCGACCTGCGCCGCACACTGTTCAACGTCGTCAGCAAGTCGGGCGCAACTGCAGAGACCATGGCGCAGTTTCTCATCGTCAGGGAAAAACTCCGCGCTGCATTCGATGACGATGGCTATCGCCGCCACCTGATCTTCACGACTGATCCCGAGAAGGGTGTGCTCCGCGAGATCGCAGATGCGGAGAGCATTCCCACGCTGCCGATCCCGCCTACAGTTGGCGGACGTTTCAGTGTGCTTTCCGCAGTCGGACTGCTGCCCGCGGCGCTCGTCGGCATCGACATCGAAGGTCTGCTCGACGGCGCGCGCGCAATGGACAAGCGCTGCAAGACGGACGTGTTGAAGGAAAATCCCGCCGGACTCTACGCCACGCTCCAATACCTCGCCGATGAAGACCTCGGCGCGCACATGCACGTCATGATGGCCTACAGTGACAGGCTTTATGGTTGCGCGGACTGGTTCCGTCAACTGTGGGCAGAGAGCCTCGGCAAGCGGCACAATCGTCTTGGCAAGGATGTCTTTCGCGGGCCTACGCCAATCAAATCGCTTGGCGCAACCGATCAGCATTCACAGGTCCAGCTCTACATCGAAGGACCGTTCGACAAGACCATTACGTTCCTCTGCGTCGATGAGATGGGCGAGGATGTTACGATTCCGAAGGAGTACGACAACATCGATGCGCTATCGTACCTCGGCGGTCACACGCTCGAGGAATTGCTCGACACGGAGCGAATCGCGCTCGCACGCGCGTTTGCAGATGAGGGCCGTATGAACATGACGCTCGAGCTGCCGCGCCTGAATGCACACTTCATTGGCGAGCTGTTCATGCATCTCGAGATCGCGACGGCGTACGCCGGGGTTTTGTACGACGTCAACGCCTACGACCAGCCCGGCGTAGAGCACGGCAAGAACATCACGTACGCGATGATGGGCAAAAAGGGATTTGATCCGCCGCAGCCGGAAGAGCCCGACCCACGGTTCGTTTGCAGCTGAGCACAGCGAGCAGCGCGCAATGATCGTTTATCTCAATGGTGAGTACGTCGAGGAAAACCACGCAGCCATCGCCGTAGGCGATCGCGGTTTCCTGTACGGTGACGCCGTCTTCGAGACATGTCGGTGGCACAACCGCGGTTATTTTCGTTTCGACGAACACATGCAGCGCTTCGCGCGCGGCGCCCAGGCACTGCGCCTCAACGCACCCGTTACCCCCGAGCTGCGCCGCATCGCAGACGACCTCGCGGCAAGAAATCCTGCACAGGATGCCGTCTTCCGCGTCACGCTCACACGCGGGCGGGCGCATGGCCCGAATACCGTTCTTGCCACGCTCCACCCGCTCGCCGCCGACTGGCGCGAGACCGCTCGCCGCGGCTGGTCCCTCATCACCGCCGATATTCGCCACCCGCCTCTCTCCGCTCTTCCGTCGTACATTAAATCCGTCGGGCGGCTACACGGACTCCTCGCCCGCTTCGAGGCCCAGGACGCCGGCGCCGATGACGCTCTGCTTCTTTCGCCTGGCGGCCACGTCGTCGAAGGCCCGACTTGGAATGTTTTCTGGATCAGAGGGAAAACGCTTTTCACCCCGTCCGTCGAAACGGGCATACTCGAAGGCGTGACGCGTTCCATCATCATGTCGATCGCCACCGAGACACGGTTTCAGGTCATCGAGGGCATCTGGCCGCGCGCCGTCCTCGATGAAGCCGATGAGATCTTTGCTTCAATGACGTCGCTCGGGCTTGTACCTATTAAACGGCTGGATGGAAGGCCGACGGAACAAACCGCCGCATCTGATTTAATATCAGCGGCTTACTGGCGTCTGGTTTCCGACTGCTGCCAGTAATTGGTCCGGTGCAGGGAACGAAGCCTGGCTATCGGAAGGCCCATCAGCTCACACTACCCGAAAAAAACGTGACCCCTCAAGAGTCTGAAAACGCCTCGCGAGTAGAACAGCAGGCGAATCGGTTTCGCACGATTAGCCGCATGGTGGATGATCTCGCGCACGAGATCAAAAATCCGCTGCATGCGATGGTGATCAACCTCGAGCTTCTGAAGAAGCGGATCGATATGGGTGAAAAGGAACAGGCGCTTGAGCGCGTAGCTTTGTTGGAGCAGGAGGTCAGACGGGCGCACGAGCTGATTGACCGGACATTGCAGCTGATGCGTCCGGCCAGGCACGGTGAGGATCAGCCTTCGTTCGAGCTGGACAGCGTTATCGAGGAGATTTATCCGGTCCTGGAGCTGAAAACCCGGCTTTCGCGGGTCGAGCTGACCACGAACCTGCAATCTCAGGGCGTCCCGTTGGCGATTCCGAAGGCTGTCGTCCAGCAGGCGCTGCTCAATGTGTTTTTGAATGCGCTGAGTGCCATGCCTGAGGGTGGCCGGATGGACATCTCGACGCGTCGCACGCCGGACGGAGTCGCGCTCACAGTATGTGATTCAGGCGAGGGCCTGTCGCAGGAAGTCTTTCGGCAGGCGACA
>JBBQYT010000059.1:0-8286 GCA_038208385.1 Longimicrobiales bacterium
CTGTTGCAGGGAAACCAGTGTCGCTGCAAATCCGGTCATGCGCGATTGCAACGACATTGCGCGAGTGGGCAAACTCGCAGCGTTCGTCGCAGCAGCCTGCAGGCGCGTTGGCACTTCGGAGAAGTCCGGACGGATTGCAGCAAGACGCAGCGGGACGCCAGCCACGGTCATCGCGGCCGTCGTCACATCGGAAGGGAGGCCCGCGAGATTGTTTGCGGCGGCAGTGAGCCGCGTGCCGATGCCGCCCAGACCCGACACGATGCCGGTCAGATCCGTTTGAAACGCGGTGAGCTTGCCGGGAAGCGTAGTGGTGATCGCGGTGGTGTCGATCTGAAACGGCATCTGCGTGAGCTGCGATATGATGTCGCTCGACAATGTCGCGACGGTATCGACTGCGGTGCCCGCATCGGCAATGCCTTTGGTCAGCTCGGTCTGCATTGTGGTCGTCGACGTAGCGACCGCTTCGACGACGTTGGCAGCGCCGGTTGTAATCGCAGATTGCGCCTTGATGACGAGCTTCACAGATCGTCCAGCGTTGCGGTGATCGAGGTGCTCGCTCCCGTCAGCTCTGTGTTGATCGCCGAAACGCCTGAAGGCGTGGGCTCGAGTGACACCGTCGCGACCGAGATCGTCCCCAACGCCACTTCGAGCTCATCCAGGGTCTGAAGAACCTCGGGCAAAACCTCCGCGCCTTCGATCTGCACAACCTCGAGCTGCGGCAACATCGATGCGGGTGCGGCCGCACTGACAACATCTGCGGGCGCTGCTGCCGCCGCTGCGGCTGCGGATGACGTGCCTGTGATCGGTGTGTTATCCGGCTCGAGACGTTCGCCTTCGGCGACACCGACCAGCTCGCCATGCGCGAGGTAGCTGGCGAGGGCTTCGATGACCTGGTCGTCGGAGAGGCGGTGAATCGGGCCCTGCCGCACGCGTGCAAGCGCAGTCCGCAACGACGCCATCGCGCCAGCGTCACGCTTCCAGTAACGCAGATACAGAACGGCATCGCCATGCGAATGGAATTCGATGGGCGTCAATGTTCGCACCTGTCTGGGCGGAAGCTCCGAACCAGCCGGCGCCCTGTAGTCGATCACAACTGTCGACGCATGACGCCGCAGCGTGGCCAACGACTGGCTGATCGAGCTTCCAAACGACACCACTGGGGTCATTACTGCTCACTCTGCGGGAAGCCGGCACACGACGCGCACACTCTTCGCGAGCAACGCGGTCGGCTTGTTGGCATCAGAAACGGATACGACCATTCTCATCGGCACTGCATTGCAGACAGGCCGGTCCAAGATAGGTTGGCGTGCGGGGCGGAATCCAGACGCGTGGCGCTGCGGGCGCCCTGAAGGCAGGAAAGCTCGACCATGGACCGACTTCGAGTACGAGGGAGGGTGACTGAGTGCGCGTGTTCAGGTATGGGGAGTACATCGATCGGCGGCCGGCGGTCGTGTGGGACTACATGATGGATTTTTCGACTGCGAATCGCTGGCGGACGATGGTGACGAAGCTGGAGAAGATTGGCGACGGGCCATTGCGTGCGGGTTCGCGCCTGCGGGTGGAGTTCATGACGTCCGGGAAGGTGCATGAGCGGGAGATCGAGCTTCTTGATTTCGAGCCTGGCAAGCGCTGGGTGCATCGGACGCTGCATCCGTCGACCGGCATCAATGGCGATTTCGAGTACCTGGTACGCCCGGAAGGCACGGGCACGCGGGTGTTCCTGATTCTGCACGTCACGGCGACGAAATGGACGACGCGGCTCTTGTTCCCGCTCCTCGTACGAAGCCAGCGGCGTGTATACCGGCAGCAGCTGAGCGCGCTCAAACGGGCAGTGGAACAGGTGCCGGTGTCGTAGCGGCGACGGGAACAAGCGCGCTAGATTGGCAGCTTCGATAAGTGGGTGAAATGGTAGCCAACGAGAACGAGCGGCGGCGAATGACAGATACGGCGGCCGAAAAGAAGAAAAAGAAGTTCGATCGAGCGCGTGCGTGGAAGGAAGCGCGCGTCCTGATCCACGAGCATCGTGTGTCGATGATGCTCGGGATCCTGCTGATGCTCGTGAATCGCGCGTCGGGTTTCGTGATGCCTGCGAGCTCGAAGTATCTGATCGACGATGTGATCGGCAAGCATCGACCGGACTTGCTGGGCAAGCTTGCGCTCGCCGTTGCAGCCGCGACGATCGTGCAGGCGATCACATCGTTTGGACTCTCGCAGGTCGTGAGCATTGCGGGACAGCGTGCGATTACGGATATGCGACGGCGCGTAGAGGCGCACGTGCTGCGTCTGCCGGTTCGCTATTTCGATTCGACGCAGACCGGTGTTCTGATCTCGCGCATCATGACGGATGCGGAAGGAATCCGGAATCTCGTCGGCACCGGACTGATCCAGCTCGTCGGCGGTTTCCTCGGCGCACTCCTCGCCCTCGGCCTGTTGTTCTGGCTGAACTGGAAGCTGACGACCGCAACACTCGTCCTGCTGCTCGTCTTCGGCGGTGCACTCGCACGCGCCTTCACGCGCCTGCGTCCTGTCTTCCGCGAGCGCGGCAAGGCGAACGCCGAAGTGACGGGGCGCCTGGCCGAAGCGCTCGGCGGCATTCGCGTGCTGAAGGTCTACGTCGCCGAAAAGCGTGAAGAGCGCGTGTTCGCCAAGGGCGTGCACACTCTGCTGCGTCTGGTTGCGACGACGATCACCGGCACGTCCGCAGTCTCTGCATTCTCGACGGTCATTGTGGGCGGCATCAGCGTGCTGATGATCATCGTGGGCGGGCACTCGATCCTGAACGGAACGATGACGCTCGGCGATTTCGTCTGGTACATCTTCCTGATCGGCATGGTTGCAATGCCGCTGATCCAGATCGCGTCGATCGGTACGCAGATCAGCGAAGCGTTTGCAGGTCTGGATCGCATTCGCGAGATCCGCGACATGGCCACGGAAGATGAAGAAGACCTGAAGCTCGCCGAGATCGAAGATATTGAAGGCGATGTCGTCTTCGACGATGTGACGTTCGAGTACAATCCGGACACGCCGGTGTTGAAGCACGTTTCATTTCATGCAGCCGCGGGCTCTACCACGGCGCTCGTCGGCTCGAGTGGCAGTGGCAAGAGCACGCTCATCAGTCTCGTGATGGCGTTCAACCGACCGCTCGAGGGACGCATCCTGGTCGACGGCAAAGACCTCTCCGACATCAGGCTGCGCGACTTCAGGTCTCACCTCGGCGTCGTGATGCAGGACAACTTCCTGTTCGACGGCTCGGTCAAGGACAACATCAAGTACGCGAAGCCGACGGCGAGCGATGAAGAGATCAAGTCTGCGAGCAAAATCGCGCACGCGGACCAGTTCATTGAAGAGTTCGAGAAGGGCTACAACACGATCGTCGGTGAGCGCGGTGTGAAATTGTCGGGTGGACAGCGCCAGCGCGTCGCCATCGCGCGCGCGATCCTTGCCGACCCGCGCATCCTGATTCTCGATGAAGCGACGTCGAGCCTGGACAGCGAGAGCGAAGCGATGATTCGCGATGGCTTGCAGTCACTCAGGCGCGGCCGCACGACATTCGTAATAGCGCATCGTTTGTCGACGATCCGCAGTGCAGACCAGATTCTGGTGCTCGAAGGCGGCGAGATCGTCGAGCGCGGGTCACACTCGGAGCTGATTGCACACGGCGGGCGCTACCGGCACTTGTACGAGCAGCAATACGGACTCGAGAAAGATCAGTTCATCAATCCAGGCGAAGACTTCACGCCGGAGCCGCCGTCTGCACGCGACGGTATTCCTGCAGGCGCCGCACGCACAAGCAACAGACTGTAGCTCACAGCCACTTTCACAGTTCAAAGCGGAGACCGCATGAGACGCATCGCATTGCTGATAGTCCTGCTGCTCGGCGTGCACTCCCGCGCCAGCGCTCAAATGTTGACGCCCGCGCACCGCGCCGCCTTATCCGACTCACTGCAGGCGTTCGCAACATCACTCGTCGTTGCAATCTCGAATCATGACGTCGAGAAGTTCATGGGCGCGCATGCGGAGAGTCCGGAGCTTACATACGCTGCGGCGGGAATGATCTATCCGTCCAAGGACTCGATCCATCACGAGCTGACGCGCTACTTTGCGTCGGCGGCGGCGAAAAATGTTCATTTCTCGCTTGGCGCATCGAAGGTGAACGTGCTTGATGTGAACAACGGCATCGTGACGGGCTGGATCGACTCGAGCAACATCGACGCGCAAGGCAAGCCGCGCAAAGGCCATCAGGCGTGGTCGATCGTCGTGCAGCGGCGCGGCCCTGTATGGAAAATCATCCAGGCGCACGAATCATATCCGCGCACGCCGCCGCCGCCACAGTAAGAACAAAAAGCGCAGCATCATTGCGATGCTGCGCTTTCTATTCAAGGACACGGGATGTTAGTGCATTGCTGCTGTCCTGCCGCCTGAGTTCTTCTGCATGTGTTCGGCCATGGTCTTCACGAGGTCCGAGTTCGTCATCGGATGCCAGCCGTGTCCCTTCATCGGCCTGCCGTACGTGAACTCACCCTCGTAGTGCGGATTTTTCGTGTTCTTGAGCATGTCCTCGAACATGTACACGGCGTAGGCGAGGTAGAAGTCATCCATGTCGCCGGTGAGGATGTGCAGCTTGCCGACAAGGTCCTTGCCGATCGTTGGCCAGTTGCGCTCCGTATACTCGCGCAGGTCGTAGCCATGGTCGCGCATGTAGCTGGCGACTTCGCGGTCGATAACGCCGGTCTTCATGTCCCAAAGGCGACGTGGGTAGCCATCCTTGTCGGTTGGACCGTAAACGGCGCTCCAGATGTCGATCTGCGCTGCCGAACGACCGCGCGTGCCGGACGCAGCTTCCATCTGCGCAATCTGCCTCATGGTCTGCACAACCTGACCCTCGAACGTTTGCTGCATGGGTCGCTCGGGAGCATTGAGCGGCGCGTTCGGGATGATGTACGCATTGCTGTCGTTGTAGATGTCGATGAGCTGGTACCTGCGGAAGTCGATCGGATCCGGGAAGAACGTCCAGGTGCCACCAAAGAACTTCGGGTGGTACAGCTGCAGTGCCAGCGATTCCCATCCGCCCGTCGAGCCGCCCGTCAGCGTGCGCGCCCAGCCTTCGGGAATCATGCGGAACTGCTTCTCGAGCTCGGGGACGAGCTCCTGGATGATCGCATCGCCGAACGGACCATTGTTCGCGGAGTTGACTGCGTACGAGTCATCGAAGTACGGCGTCGGGTGAATGAAATTGACGGAGATGACGCGCGGGTAGTTGTCCGAGTTCCATGCCTGGTAGAACTCGTAGCCGTTCTGAGTGACGCCGTTGCCGGTCCACGGGCGCGGCGCCTCGACATTGGAACGCACCCACTTTGGATTCTTCACAGTGTCGTTTGCAATCGGCTCGGTGCGGAACCCGAATGGCGCATTCAGCGTGAAGTGATTCTGCTCGTAGACTGTTGCGTACTTCTGATTCGGGTGTTCGTCGTAGCCCTTTGGCAGAAGCACCGCCGCGCCGATGAAGATCGGGTGTCCCCAGAACTTCGTGAGCATTGGGCTCTGAATCTTGACGTGCTTCACCCACTTGGTGTCGGGCGGCACTTCAATCGGCGGCAGCTTTTTCGTGAACTTGAGCTTTACGTTGAAGCCTTCGGTCGGGTCGAGGTGAACCTTCACCGGATCGCTGATGAGGTTCCCCGGTGAAAATGCCCAGCGCTGTCCTTCCCACTGGTCCATATGCGCCCAGATCGTGTGGCCATCCGCGCGCTTGAACTCCGTGTAGACGTTCATGACCGCCTGCACGTAGTAATCGCCCGCCTTGAGGTCCTTCATGTCGGTGAGCGGATAACCGAGCGTGTTGCTGTCCGCTGCAACAACGCCGACCGCAGCCGGCTCCAGTGCATGAACATCTGCGGCGAAGAACGGCACACGACCGGTGCGCATGCGCGCAGACTGGTATGCAGCGAGACGCGGCTCCTGCGTGTCCGTCGGATTGATTGTGATGAATACGCGACCCGTGATCGGCGCCGCATTCAGACTCTGATCGAACGTGACCTCGAAACGCGACTCCTCAGTGCCACTAGGCGCGGAGAACGAACATCCGCTCGCCAGCAGGATTGTTGCGGCGGCGAGAAGTCCGCGCGCCCCTGAATTACCGTTGGTCATTGGTCCCCTGCGTATGACGTTAAGGAATGAGTTTTTTGGCGGGCTCGAGCTGCGCCGACCAGAGCCCGCTGTTCATATCGCTGAAAAAGAAGTGTCCCTTCCACGGCATCACACCCCATGTCATCGGCGTGTTCGGCGTTACACCGTTCTTGTCGTAGGGCTTGAACTTCGCCATCTCGCGGCCCTGACGGGACAGGTCGCCCTTGAGCTCGCCCGACACATCGACGACGCGTACGCCACCACTGTAGTGCGCGATGTACAACACATCGTTCTCGATCATGAAGTTGTGCGGCCCCGTATCGGTCAGCTGGTAGCGCGCGACTTCCTCCGGATGCTTCACATCGGTGAAATCGATGACGTGGATGTAGCCGCCGGGCTCGCTCGGCTCTTCGAGGTCGATGCCGTACGGCCAGATCATTCCGTCGCCTGCAAGAATGTAGAACTTTCCGGTCTTGCTGTGGTACGGCAGCGTCGTGTGTACACCGCCGCTGCTGGGATACTTGTATTGTCCGAACTGCACCGGATGTTCGGGCGTGCCACCGGCAACACCGTTTCCTACATCGACCATGATCGTGCCATCCTGCCACTGCGAGCTGTAGGCGATGCCGTTGTCGACCCACACGTCGTGGATGCCGTGGCCCGGCGTCGTCAACTCGAACTGTGAGACTTTGTGCGGCTTGCTCGGATCGGCAATATCGATGATGTCATAGCGGCGACCCGCGCTCAGCGCGTAGATGTGCTTCTTGTAGATGAAGACGTTGTGCACACCACCGGTGAGGCCGTCATCATAGTTCGCGAGAAGCTTCACATGATGCGGATTGGATATGTCGAGAATGACAAGGCCGTTCTTCCGGTTCGAAGCGCCTTCGCGACTCAATACCGCAACCTTGCACTCCTCATCCATCTTGACGTCGTTCACAGTGCGCGCATCAACGACAATGCTGTCCGTCTTTACGAGACTGCCTGGATCCGTGACATCCCAGAAGTACGCAATACCGCCGTCGGCCTCCGAGCCTGTCACCGCGTAGTCGCGGCCATCCGCGTTCGTGCAGACCCACAAGTCCGATGTATGGACGTTGTCGACAGTACCGCGGCCGAGGATCTTGATGTTGCGGGCGACATCGCGCGCTGCAACCGTGATCGTCTTCTGCGCGAGCTTGCTGCCGGACATCGCATAGATCGTGTAGGCGCCCGGCTGCTCGGCGACAAAGCGTCCTTTCTGGTCGATCTCGCCCGGCGCTGCCGTACCGCGCACTTCGTCGGGAAGGATCGATGACATCGCAAAACGCACGGGCGCGTCGGTGACGGCCGCGCCTGCGGAATTCTGGGCACGTGCTGTGAACTGTACGACGTCACCCGTGCGCACCTGGTCGGCAGAAGCGCTAAGCTGCACGCGGGCAACGGGACTGGCCGTGATCGTGAAGCTGTGCTCCGTGCGAATACCACCGGCTTCCGCAATCAGCTTCACCGGACCCGGCTTGAGTGCCGTGAACAGACCGCGCGAATCGACCGTAGCGATGGCCGCGTTGCTGGTGCTCCAGCGTACCGGCTCGGCTTTTCGGTCAGCACCTGCAGCATCTACGACGCGCGCACTGAACTTGACTCCAGGTCCGACGTAGAAGCGCTCCGACGTCGCATCGATTTCAATTTTGGCGACTGCGGGCGGACGCACAGTGATCGCCGCATCAGCCGTCAGTACGCGCTGCATCGGATCCGGTGTCGATTCGCCAAGCGGCGAATAGCCACGTCCCGCGGGGACGACGACGGCCGTCACGCGAAACGCGCCGGCCCGCAGTCCCGTCACTTCCCCTTCCGGAGTGACGGAAACCGCCCACGAGTTGCTCGGCACGAAGCGCACAGGCACTGCGATCGTGTTGCCGCTGCGATCGCGCACGGTCGCTTTGACTTGAGTCTTGCCGCCCAGGTCGACCGTCATGTTCGACGGCTCGAGCGTGACCGTGGCACCCGCCAGCGAAGCAGGCGTTGCCTGCGTTTCCTGCGCGTACACGCGCGGCGCTGCGATCGCAAACGTGAAGGCGAAAAGAAGGAGTGAGCTGTTGAGACGTTGCATACGACCTCTTGATGTAAAAGAGCGTTCAGTGCGCTGCGGTTTTCCAGAAAGCGACGCCGCCGGACTGT
>JBBQYT010000060.1:0-8204 GCA_038208385.1 Longimicrobiales bacterium
ATCCGGAGACGGGCCTGCCAAAGCCATCATGGGACTTGTGGGAAGAGCGGCGCGGTGTGCTGTCGTTCACCTGCGCAGCCGTGTGGGCAGGACTCGATGCGGCTACGCGCTTCGCGCACGCCTTCGGCGACGTAAGCCTCGCCCTGCACTATGGGCGCGCCGCAGACGAAGTACGCCAGGGCATTCTCGATCATCTGTGGGATGAAGAGTCCGGTCGCTTCCTGCGCATGCTGGTGCCCGCCGATCCGGCGCACGGCATTGCAGAGGTCCGGGACACGACACCGGATGCTTCGCTGTTCGGCCTTCATTTCCTGCGCGTGCTGGATCCCGATGACGCGCGCCTCGCATCGACGCTCGAGTCCGTCATCGAAGAGCTCTCGGTCCGGACGGAGGTTGGTGGCATTGCCCGCTACCGCGGCGACTACTATCACGCGGTCACCGATGATTGGCAGCGGGTTCCCGGCAACCCATGGTTCATTGGACACTGCTGGTTGGCGCGTTGGCGCTTCTCGAGGGCGACGGACCCGGCGGACCTGGAAAAGGCCGTGAAGCACCTGGACTGGATCGCCGAGCATGCGCTTCGCTCCGGGCTCATGCCCGAGCAGGTCCACCCGTTCACGGGCGAGCCGCTCTCTGTGACGCCCCTCGTCTGGAGCCACGCGGCGTTCGTTGAGGCCATTCATGACTACATTGACGCGCGTGATGCATTCACTGGATGCCCAGAGTGCGGGTCCAACGGCGCCAGATTGGAACGTGCCTTGCGATAATTGTCACGGCTTTTCGAAGACAGAGTGAACGAAGGCCGAAAAATTGGGGCATTCCCAACGATGGGGGAGGGGTCGACATGGGGGAGATAGCGCAGCTACCGGAATGCCGGAAGTGTCAGGGTGGGCAACTGCTGCCCCTTTCGGACTATGGCCGGGACGGGGCGCCGATAACATACAAGGCTTGGGTCTGCTCGAACCCGGAATGCGGTTTCAACATTCGAATCGATAACGGCGAAATCAGCTTCGGACGCACCATCGGTCAGAGCTACAAGTAAAGTGGGATCGGGAGGCGGAGCTCAGTTGGCTCCGCCTCCCGTGGTTTTTCCTGCCTGTGGCCTCCATCTTTCAGCAATGAGCATCGTCTCCGTCTACGGTCGCGAATTCGTTCCCGCGTACACTGCTGCGGAAGCTGCGCATCTCGACAGCGTAGCGCGTGAGTCCGCAGGAGTGCCCGCGCGCGTGCTGATGGAAAACGCAGGACGTTCCGCAGCACTCATCGTGCAGCATCTCTTCCCCGAAGGTCGCGTAATCGCAGCGGTCGGCTCGGGCAACAATGGCGGTGACGCGCTCGTAGTTCTGCGCACGCTTGCCGCGTGGGGCCGCGATGTCGCGTGGTTTGCTGCAGGATCGGCGTCTCCGAACAATGAATTGCTGCACGGTTTCACAATCGAGCATCTGTCAGGCGATGGCATCGCGGCCGCTCTCGCGCAGTCAGCCGTCGCCATCGATGGCATCCTCGGCACCGGTGCGCGCGGCGCCCCACGCGACGCTGCGCTTCATGCAATCGATCTGCTCAACCACGCGTACGTTCCGGTCGTCGCGCTCGACCTGCCATCCGGAGTAGATGCCACGACCGGCGAAGCATCTGAGAGCTGCGTGCACGCAACGATCACGATCACATTCGGTGCGCCCAAGATCGGACTGATGCTGCAGCCCGCACGTGCAGCGTGCGGGCGACTCATCGCCGTCGAAATCGCATTTCCACCGCAACCCGATGCGCCCGCGACGTTGATCACGCCATCGTGGGCTGCGCACACACTACCCGCGCGATCGCAGGATGCGCACAAAGGCACGTCGGGAAAGCTGCTGCTCGTCGCAGGCAAAAAGAATATGGCGGGCGCTGCCGTTATTGCGGGCAGGAGCGCAATTCGTGCAGGCGCAGGACTGGTTTACATCGCATCAGATGAAAGCAACCGCGAAGTGATACAGCGCGCCGTTCCGGAAGCGATTTTTCTGGATCGTGCCGATGAAACCGAATTGCTGGACATTGCCCGCAAAGTCGACGCGCTGGCCGCAGGCCCCGCACTTGGTACAGATGACAGTGCATACGCGCTGCTTCGGGCACTGCTCTCGAGCTCGAACGTCCCGGTGATTCTCGATGCCGATGCAATCACGCTCATAGCCAAAGACCTGACGCTTCTAGCCTCCGCAGTGCGCGCACGCGCGGTCGTGCTGACACCGCATCCCGGCGAGATGGCGCGCCTGGTGGATAGTGACACTAACGCAGTAACGCACGACCGCGTGGACGTCGCGCGCACCTTCGCGCTCGAGAATGGCTGCACGCTGTTGCTGAAGGGTGCGCCATCCATCGTCGCAACAGCGAACGGTCACGTGCGCATTTCTACCACGGGATCTTCCGATCTTGCAACCGCCGGCATGGGCGACCAGCTGACGGGCACGATCGGTGGTTTCCTGGCCTCGCGAATCGAAGCGGCCGATGCGGCATGTCTCGGCCTGTTCTTCGGCGGGCGCGCTGCAGACCTCGCCGAAAAGGGCAGGTCGCTTTCACCGCTCGATGTGGTGGTGCGTCTGCCTCGCGCATTGCGGAATCCCGGACGCATGGAGCCGCCGTTCGGCCTGCCGTTCATTACCTTCGATCAGCCGCCTCGTCACTGATGCGCTTCGCAGCTGTGCGCGCATTCGCAATCGGGTTGCTGCTCCCCGCCGCAGCCCAGGCGCAGGGCGGCCGTCCGTGGTTCCCCGGCGATCGTGTGCTCATCTCGAGCTTCGACGAGCTCGGCGCCATTGCAACCGATTCGCGGCGCGTGTTCGCTGCATCGCCGAACGGCATCGAGATCTACGACTACGTCTCGCAGCGCTGGCAGAATCCAGTCACGCAAGTCGATGGCTATCCAGCGCGCGAAACACCGACAGCCATGGCGTACGACCGCTCGAGTGATGCGCTGGTGGTCGCAACGAACACCGGCACTCTGTACACGTATACGTTTGCATTTTCCCGCTGGGAGCGCCGCACCACGCTGTTCAACAGTCCCGTGCGTGAGATGTTCGTCTCGCAGACCGCGGATCCTGGCGCACTCTACATCAGCGGCGCGCAAGGCTGGAGCAGGCTTGCGCCCGGCTCGTTCATGGAGCAGCCGCTCGGTCCCGCGCAGCTGCCGCCGGACGTTGCGCGCGAAGCGAACAACTCGCCGGTGCGGCGCGCGCAAAACGATCCCTACCTGACCGCTGCAAGCGCAACGCTCACGCAGGACGCGCACATGCGTCGCTGGCCGATCACGGCCGTTGCACCCGGAGACCAGCAGGGACAGTACTGGGTCGCGACGGGCGGCGGGAATCTGTTCGTCTTCGATGGGCGGTTTTCGCGCACCGACAACAAGCTGTTCGGTGTGTTGACGCGCGGCGTAAGCACAATTGGCGGCGACTCGAGAACACTCTGGTTCGGCGGCGATGGCCGCAGCGTGCGCGCGGGCGTCACCAGAGCCGATCGTGGACTGCAGACGTGGCAACGCTACGAGGCGCAGTACGACAACGCGCCGGGTGGATTCGTCTACGACATCCTGGTTGCAGACAACGCAACGTGGTTTGCCGCAACCGATGGTGTCTTTCGCTTCGATACAGAATCCCGCCGCTGGTCGCGCTTCACAGAGTCCGATGGCATTCCGCAATTGCCTGCGTTTTCGCTCGCATCGCTCGGGAACGGCGGTGTGCTCGTTGCGGCGCGCGGCGGACTCGTTCAGCTCAATGCCGACGGACACACAGCTTCAGGCATTGCGCTCGCCGGCGTTGCGGTGAACCGCGTATTCGAAAACGCCGACACGATGCTCCTCGCTACGGAATCAGGTTTGTGGACGCTCGCTGCGCGTCCTGCGTCGGCTGGCGCTGTCGCAGATTCGGCAGCGCTCGCTCTCCAGCGCGTACGCGGAGCCGATGACCAGGCGGCACTCCGCGGCAACGTGCTGGACGTGGTCGCAGAGCCCGGCATCATTGTGGCCTTGATTGGTGATGCGTTGTATCGCCGCGACGCGGCGGGAACATGGACCGGACCACTGCGCGATGCATCGCTTGGAAGGATTGGCCGCCTGAATCGCCTCGCGTATGCATTGGGCCAGCTATGGGTGAGCGGGGAAGGCGGTGTTGCGCGCTACGATGAAGCGCATTCAGCCTGGACGTTCTACCAGGTCGGCCTCGACATTCCCGAAGGCCCCGTCGTCGATGTGAAACCCGACGGCGACTGGGTCTGGCTCGCCACGCCGGCGGGTGCACTCCACGTGAAGTGGAAACGGTGAGCGATTCGACCCTGCGAAGCGCGCTTGCGGCGGGCGCTGAATTCGATATGATCCGCCGCTTCCTCGCCGGTGCACCTGGCGGTGATGGCGTGCGCGTCGGTCCTGGCGATGACTGCGCGATCATCGAGGGCGGCATTGCCCTCAGTAGCGATTTGTCGGTCGAAGGTGTCCATTTCCGGCGCGACTGGCTTTCGGCGAAGGAGATTGGTTATCGCGCTGCCGCCGTTGCGCTCAGTGACCTGGCCGCCGTGGCCGCCCGGCCGATTGGTGTGTTGGTATCGCTCGGCTGCACGGACGCCGACGTGCCGGAAGCTGCGGACCTGATCATGGAAGGCGTCACGGAAGCTCTGCGTGCATGCGGTGCTGCACTCCTTGGCGGAGATGTGACGCGCTCTCCGGCATCCCTCGTCATCGATGTCACTGTGGTTGGTCATGCAGCCACGCCGGTGCTTCGCAGCGGCGCACGCGTGGGCGATTCGCTTTGGGTTACAGGCCGGCTCGGCGCGGCCGGGGCTGCTGTGCGTATGCTGCAGCGTGGCCGTGTGCCCGGCGATGACGCACGCCACGCCTACGCGCATCCGGTGCCGCGCATCGCGGAAGCGCGCTGGCTTGCCGGGCACGGCGTGTTGAGCTCACTCATCGATGTGTCGGATGGTTTGCTTGGCGATGCGGCACACATTGCAGCAGCGAGTGGAGTTGCCGTGCTGATCGAGCAGGGAGCAGTGCCGCTTCATCCCGCGGCGAGGCGTGTGCGCGGAAGCAGTGTGCAATTGGACCTGGCCCTTTCCGGCGGCGATGACTACGAGCTGTGCTTTACATCGCCGGCAGGCGCAATCGAAAAAATACAGGAGCAGTTCGAGGCGATGTTTGCAGTGCCACTTTCACGCGTCGGCCAGGTGTTCGAAGGAAATGGCGTGAAGCTGCGCCGGGAAACCGGGGTAGTCGATGATGTTGCTGGCGGTGGTTATCAGCATTTCGAGGAGAATCGCGGGTGATACGTACGCTCTGGGTTGCGCTCAATTCGCTTCTTGCCACCACTCTGATCGGCGTCACGTTGATCACTGCGGGCGTGCTGCGTGTCAAAGGCGGAATCTACGACTGGGGAGCGCGCAGCTGGTCGGGCTGGATCATTTGGGCGAGCGGCGTGACAGTAGTTGTCGAAGGGCTGCCGAACATCAACATGGATGAGCCGCAGGTTTTTGTCAGCAACCATCAGTCGTGGTTCGATGTGTGGGGGCTCGCAGTGACAATCCCGAAGCGCTATCGGTTCATCGCCAAGAAAGAGCTCGGCTACATCCCGGTCTTTGGCAGCGCGTGGAAGGCTGCAGGTCATATTTCGGTCGATCGTTCCGATCACAGCGCCGCAGTGAAATCGCTCGCCCAGGCCGGCGAGCTGATCCGCAACGACCGCAGCTCCGTCGTCATTTTCCCCGAGGGCACTCGCTCCGATGACGGCAGGCTGAAGCCGTTCAAGAAGGGCGCATTCATACTCGCGCTGAACTCGGGTGTCGAGATCGTTCCCGTTGCGTGCGTAGGGACGCGCGAGATCCTCCCGAAGAATGGCTGGCGTGTACGCGGAGGTACGATTATCGTTCGCTTCGGTGAGCCGATTCAGACCACAGACTACGACGAAAACAATCGCCATGTGCTGATCAACCGCGTGCGCGGTGAGATCGAGCGATTGATGAATCTTCCCAAACCGCAAAAACCGGGAACTTAATGGCGTCTATCATCAGCGTCAGTGCGCGCGAGATCATGGATTCGCGCGGCAATCCAACTGTCGAAGCCGAAGTATTTCTGGATTCGGGCGCGTTCGGCCGCGGCGCGGTTCCGAGCGGTGCGTCCACCGGTGAAGGAGAGGCGATCGAGCTGCGCGATGGCGACGCGAAGCGCTACGGGGGGAAGGGCGTTCGCAAAGCAGTCGACAACGTCAATGACATCATTGCCGGCGAGGTCATCGGCCTCGATGCACTCGATCAAACCGGCATCGATCGTCTGATGATCGACCTCGATGGCACACCCAACAAATCGAAGCTCGGCGCAAACGCAATTCTCGCCGTGTCGCTTGCAACCGCGCGTGCCGCGGCAAACGACTGCGAGCTGCCGCTCTTCCGCTATCTCGGTGGACCGCATGCGAACCTGCTGCCAGTTCCGCTCATGAACATCCTGAACGGCGGCGCGCACGCAGCGAACAATGTCGACCTGCAGGAGTTCATGATCGCGCCCGTCAGCGCGACCAATTTTCCCGACGCCCTGCGCATGGGCGTCGAGGTTTTTCACAGCCTGAAGAAAGTGCTGTCGAAACAGAAAAAGAGCACTGCCGTAGGCGATGAAGGCGGCTTCGCTCCCGATCTCGCGACCAATGAAGAAGCGCTCGAGGTCATTCTCGAAGCGATCGAAAAAGCAGGCTACAAAGCCGGTGAGGATATCGTACTCGCGCTGGACGCAGCGGCGAGCGAGTGGTGGCGCGACGGCAAATACGTCTTCCACAAATCCACGAACCAGGTCATGTCGAGCGAAGAGCTCGTCGAATTCTGGGCCGGTTGGGTCGACAAGTACCCCATCGTCTCGATCGAAGACGGTCTCGCCGAACACGACTGGGAGGGCTGGCAGGCACTCACGAAGAGGCTCGGCGATCGCGTACAGCTCGTCGGCGATGATGTCTTCGTCACCAATCCGGAAATCCTCAAGCGTGGCATCGCGGACGGCGTGGGCAATTCGATCCTCATCAAGGTGAATCAGATCGGCACGCTGACGGAAACGCTGGAAGCGATCGAGATGGCGCGCCGCGCAGGCTACACGTACATCATCAGCCATCGCTCCGGCGAAACCGAAGACACCTTCATTGCAGATCTCGCCGTCGCAACCCGGAGCGGCCAGATCAAGACCGGAAGCGCGAGCCGCACCGATCGCGTAGCGAAATACAATCAGCTGTTGCGCATTGCAGAACAGCTCGGTGACAGCGCGGAGTATCCTGGCAGGGAGGCGTTTTGAAGCTTCGCTGGATCCTGTTGCCTGTCATCGCGGGAGCGCTGTACTTCGCATTCTTCGGCGGCGAATACACGCTGTGGGATGTGCGTCGCCTGCAGAAACAGCGAGACAGCGAGCAGAAAAAGCTTGTGCAGGCAAAGCAGGATGTCGAGAAACTGCGCGCGCGCGCGGACTCGCTGGAAAAGGATTCAGTGGCATTGGAGAAAATCGCCCGTGAGAAGTACGGCATGGTGAAGCCGGGTGAGCGTCTCTACCGGTTTGCCGAGAAGCCAGACAGCGCAAAGCGGGCTACGACCGGTCCTGGCGCGCCGCCGGCGGCAGGATCCCCCAAGCCATAGTCGCCAATCGCTTTAGGTGACACCTCAGACCTCCTCGTAGGACAACCCGCGTTAGTGCAGGAACCTCGGCTGACCCACGAAACCCGCGCCATTACTCACTTTTTTGATATAGCCTCCTTTCAGGCACCCATCTTGACGTAGTAAAACAGCAGCAACTCTTGTTGGCCCAACATGTTAGCCACGAAATGGGGGCGCTGTTGCTCGAACCCGGCCTTATCGACGCTACATTCAGTCCTGCTCCGGCTTCGCGTCCGGTCCGCTCCGGCGATTTGCCGGATATGGTTCGTTCCTGGTGCGAGGCCTTTGAGGCGACAGATCCAGGTACGGCTCTGCACTGCCGTCGCGTAGCGGAATACAGTATCGAGTTGGCCGCCTTGCTCGGGTTTTCCGGCCCGCAGCTCGCGTGGTTCAGGATTGGCGCGCTGCTGCACGACGTGGGAAAGACCATCCTCGAGCAGGGAATTCTGGTGAAGCCGGGGCGTTTGACGGTTGGGGAGTGGGAGCTCGTGCGACAGCATCCGGTAGTCGGCGCGCAAATGCTGGCTGCGTCGGGAATGCCCTCGGACGTCGTGTCCATGATC
>JBBQYT010000061.1:0-8164 GCA_038208385.1 Longimicrobiales bacterium
TGGCCGCATTGTCGATACGGACGATGGCCGCGGACTGCCCGCAGTCAACGTTCAGGTCGTCGGCACGGCGCGCGGCACGCTGTCAGGAGTGGATGGCCGGTTTGCGCTGGTTGGCGTACCGGCGGGCAAGATTACACTGAAGATCAGCCGCATCGGTTTTCAGCCCAAGACTGTAACAGGCCTGCTGTTGCCGGTTGGCGGCGCGCTCGAGCAGAATATTTCGCTGAGCATGGCCGTCGTCGAAGTTGCAGGGCTTACGGTCACGGCTTCAGCAGAGAAGGGCACGGTTGCAGCGGCGTTGGACAAGCAGCGCACTGCGGTCGGTATTGTGAGCGCCGTGACGGCCGAGCAGATCTCGAAGAGTCCGGACCGCGATGCGGCGCAGGCGGTGCAGCGCGTCAGCGGCGTGTCGGTGCAGGACAATCGGTACGTGCTCGTGCGCGGGTTGGGTGAGCGTTATACGACGACATCGCTGAACGGTGCGCGTCTGCCGAGTCCTGAGCCCGAGCGCAAGGTTGTGCCTCTCGATCTTTTCCCAGCGGGTTTGTTGCAGACAATCACGACATCGAAGACGTTCACGCCGGATCAGCCGGGCGATTTCAGCGGCGCGTCGGTCGACATTCAGACGCGCGAGTTTCCGACATCGCATGTAGCGACGTTCACATCGACCGTCGGCTACAACTCTCTTGCTACCGGCAAGACGATCCTTGGTGCACCGCGCGTAGGCTCGGAGTGGCTTGCGTTTGGGGGTTCTGCGCGCAACCTGCCGGGCCAGATCGCACAGGCCGGCAAGCTGGATGCGATTCGTTCGCCGGCCGAAGAGAGCCTGCTTGCGGGATCGTTCCGCAACGTCTGGTCACCGGTGCGCAACACAGGCGCGCCGAACGGCGGCTTTGCACTTTCGTTCGGGGGCGAGGATCCAGTGTTCGGCCGTCGTGTAGGCTATCTGCTGTCCGGCTCGTACGGCATCTCGCAGGACGTACGTATTGGTGAAGTGCGTGCGACGGCGGTGCCGGATGGCGCGGGAGGCACGCGTGCGTTCAATGAGTTCACAGGATCGACGGGCCGTTCGAGCGTGTTGTGGGGTGGCTTGTTCAACCTCAGTACAGTGGTCGGCGGGACGAATCGCATCTCGATGAACAACATGTATAACCGCACTGCGGATAACGAAGCGCACCAGGACTTCGGCAATTACGAGACGCTTGGTGCAGACCTGCAGCGCACCACGTTGTCGTTTGTCGAGCGGACGGTGCGCTCGACGCAGCTTCGCGGACAGCACGTGATCGGCTCGCGCAACAATATTGACTGGACGCTGTCTTCTTCCGGTGTGTCGCGCCGCGAGCCCGATCGCTCGGACATGGTCTACGTCCAGACGGTTGGCAACCTCGGTGAGATCCTGCCGCTCGCATGGTTATCCGGCAGCGATGATGGCGCGAAGCGGGGCTTCTCGGATCTGTCGGAAAATGAGCAGAGCGCTGCACTGAACTACAAGCTGAACGGCTCGGGCCCAAGTGCGCAGTGGGAAGTAAAGCTCGGCGGCGCCTATCGCGCGACGAACAGGGATTCGAACACGCGCAGCTACAGCATTTTCGGACTCGGATTGACACAACAGGAGCGTGAGCTTGCGCCGGAGCAGATCTTCGACGGTCGCTTCGACAACCGCAACGTGTTCAACGTGCAGAACAACTCGGCCGGTGGAAGCTACACCGCCAGGGATCGTGTTGGCGCGCTGTACGCAATGGCGGAATATCCGGTTATGAAGAATGTGCGTGTCATCGGCGGCGCACGCGTCGAAAACTGGCGCCTGAATCTCGAGACCGAGCCGATCTTCGATGAGCCGGGGCTTGCACGTCCGCGCAACACCGATGTGCTGCCGTCCCTTATCGTGAGCATCAAGCTGTCGGATGAGCAGAACCTTCGCTTTGCAGTAGCGCGCACACTCTCGCGTCCCGAGTATCGCGAGCTCTCGCCCATCACGTTCCGCGACGTGATCGGTGAGCAGGCCGTGACTGGCAACCCGAATCTGAAGCGCGCACTCGTCGACAACTTCGACGTTCGGTGGGAAGCGTACCATGGCGCTGGCGCTTTGCTGAGCGTCGCGCTGTTCGCAAAGCAGTTCCACGATCCAATCGAGCGTGTCGACATCGCAACGTCGGGCGCATCGCAGCTCGGCTTCGTGAACGCCGATGGTGCATCGAACTACGGAACCGAGCTCGAGATGCGCCAGAACCTCGCCTTCCTGGGGTCAACACTCGAGCCGTTTGCAGTGTTTGCGAATGCGACGATCATGCGGAGCGAGATTCGAACCGGCAATGACTCGATATCGGCACTCACCAACAAGAGCCGCCCGATGGTAGGCCAGTCGCCGTACGTGCTGAATGCAGGTGTGAGCTACGCCGCAAGCGGTGGTGCAGGCGCGACGCTCATGTACAACGTCGTCGGCAAGCGCATCACTTCGGCCGGCACGACGCCGCTGCCCGATACGTACGAGCTGCCGCGCAACGTCGTCGATTTCTCTGCGCAGCTGCCGTTCTCACAGCGCCTGACCGTCAAGATCGCGGCGAAGAACCTGCTCGATGCCGCGTATGAGCGTACGCAAGGCGACGTTACACGCCTCCGCTACAAGTCAGGCCGCGTTCTCGCCGCAGGCTTCAACTGGAAGATGTAACGACGACTTTGCGTCTTTACACAATTGCGACATAAACAGCGACTTGGCGGTGATTCTGACCGCGCATATTCGGGGTGCTACGGCACCCCGAACCTTTTCTATCAACACAGGTGAAAGCCATGGAAGTTCGCAAAAGGCCATTTCCGTTTATCGTGATGTTAGTCGCTGCGCTCGGTCTGGCAGCTTGTAGTGGCGACACGGTCACTCCGATCAACACCAGGCCCGTGACGCCCACGGGCCTGACAGGCACTGCTACGACCGGCAACACGATCCACCTCAGCTGGACAGCTGGTACGAACGCCACTGGCTACGTGGTGCAGCGCGCCGCAACAGGCGGCGCATTCGCGCGCGTCGGCACATCGGCAACAACGGGATTCGATGACAGCGGTCTGCAGCCGGGCACTGCCTATCGCTACCAGGTTGCATCCACTGCGGGCACCGACACGAGCGCGTACACGGCAGAGGTCTCAGTCACCACGAAGGCAATCGGCTCCGCAACCGCGACGCTCACCGGCAACATCACAGCAAATCGTACGCTGTTCTCCGACACGCTTTACGTGCTCAACGGCTACGTAAAGGTGAAGAGTGGCGCGACGTTGACGATCCTGCCGGGCACCAGGATCGTCGGTGATACGACGGTCGCAGGCAGCTCACTGTGGATCACGCGCGGCGGCAAGATCATGGCGGTCGGCACCGCAGCCAATCCGATTGTGCTTACATCGCAGCGACCGGCAGGCCGGCGCGCACCGGGTGACTGGGGCGGGCTGATCATTGTCGGCAATGGACTCGTGAACCGCAGCGTCACTGGCGGTCTCGGCACGATCTTTACCGAGGGTCCGCAGGGCACTGGCCAGAACACCGGCGAGAACTACGCGGGTGGCACGGACAACAACGATAGCAGCGGGCAGCTCAAGTACGTGCGCATCGAGTTCGCCGGCTATGCAGTGTTGCCTGACCAGGAATTGAACTCAATCTCGAGCTACGCGGTTGGCCGCGGCACGACGTATGACTACGTGCAGTCAATGGCAGGCCTCGATGACTCGTTCGAGTTCTTCGGCGGCGCAGTCGACATCCGCCACATGGTCTCTTACGAAGCGGGCGATGACCACTTCGACTGGACGGAAGGCTTCCAGGGACGTGGCCAATTCCTGATCGCACTCCAAACAACGGTCGTTACGCCGCGCGCAGGTGCAGGCTTCGTGTCCGCAGATCCGCGCGGCTTCGAGGGCGATGGCTGCGAGATCGACAAGGCCGGCTGCACAGGCTTCTCGATCGCACCGAACTCACAGCCGGTGTGGGCAAACTTCACGATCATCGGACCTGGACCGGGCGTATTCACCCCGCTGGATGGCAACGGTGCTGTGATCCGTCGCGGCGCCGGCGTGACATTGTTGAACGGGATCATCGCTCGCTGGCCGGGACGCGCACTGAACATTCGCGATACGCAAGCGAACGCAGCAATCACGAACGACAGCATCACGATCTCGAACCTGTTACTCACGGACAACGGCGCGAACTTCGACCCGGAAACCGAGGCGACAACGTTCGGCAAGCTGTCGCGCTTCCCGAATGCGAACTTCAAACAGCCGGGCGTTGCCGCATCGACGCTGTTCACGGCGGTGCCGGCAGCGGGCACAGCACCGGTACAGGGTGCGCTCGACTTCACACCGGCCGCGGGTTCTGCTGCTGCAACGGGCGGACTCACGACGTTCACGGCACGCATGACCGGCCGTACCACGAACTTCTTCGGCGCAGCAATGCCCGCGACGGCCTACATTGGCGCAGCGGACCCGGCTGGCACGGACAAGTGGTGGCAGGGCTGGACGGTTTACTTCCGCAACTAGACGAGAACAGATGAAGCGTAGTATTGAAGGTCTTGCAGCGCTGTTCGCACTTGCCATCACTGTAGCTGGGTGTCGCGCAGGAGATGCGCGCTCACGTAGCGAGTCGTCCACGTCGTCGTCGTCGCCGGTAGCGACGGCGGCGCCGCGGGCCGCAGTGGTGGACAGTGCGTTCCCGATCGAAGAACAGCTGCGTCGCTTTCGGAGCGATCTGAAAGAACAACCGACTGCGTTCGACCACGCCGCGCGCAGTCGCGAAGAGCTGGTGAAGCGTTTCCTGGATGCGGTGGTCAGGAACGATACCACCGCACTCCTGGAGATGCAGCTCAGTCGTGCAGAGTTCGCGTACCTGTATTATCCCGAGAGCCGGTTCTCGAGGGTGCCATACGAGCTCGAGCCGCAGCTCATGTGGATGCAGACATCACTGCGCGGCGACAAAGGCCTCGGCCGTCTGCTGAAGCATTATGGTGGCAAGCGGCTGGAGCACGTGAAACTGGAATGCCTGCCCGACATGAAGGAAGGTCCCACGGTCGTCCTCACACCGCGTTGTCAAATGCACTGGCGTGAAGGAGGACGGCCGGTGGTGGGAGAGTTGTTCGGGTCGATTATCCGGCGGGACGGGCTTTATAAATTTGTGAGCTACGCGAATAAGATTGACGCATAGGTTATTTCACCGCGGAAGACGCGGATAACAACGAATATTTCCTGTTCGTTATCCGCGTCTTCAGCGTCCTCCGCGGTGAAATGGATGCTCTAAGCGCAAGCGCCAGATCAACGAGTCGAACCAGCAGTCGCTTCATGCACTCCCAGCATCAACCTCCTTCCTTCCGCAGTCGGGATCTCAACTCGCAGCACAGAAGCAAGCGTTGGCGCGATGTCTCTCAAATCGATTGCGCCGAGCGATGCGCCGCGTGAGATTCCGGGGCCTGCGATAAGGAACGCGGAGCTCATGGCAGGATTGTCAGGCAGATAGCCGTGCATGCCGCCGACTGATTTTGCGCCGACGATTGGGCCGGTCGTCGCGTAGCCGATCTGATAGCCGTGGCGCAGGTTGACCAGAAATGTAGCATCCGGGAATCCGCCGCGCTCCTGCAATTCACCCGCCTCGAGAACGCGGTCGATGCCGTTTGTGCTGTCTGCTGCGAGCAATGCCAGCAGTGCCCGCACCTGCGTGCGCATCTTCGCGTCCTGGCGGTCTTTCAGCACGATCGCAGCCGACGCCCCTGCCGACCACACGCTTGCGCGCCAGTCCTTCACTTTGTCCGACAGCGCAGAATCGAATGTAATCAGTCCGGCCGTTCGGAAGGCGCTCAGCAGATTGACTTCGCGGTTCGTGCGCTCGAAGCCATGATCCGACACGATGGCAACCGTCACGTTCTCGCCGCTCGTCTTCCGCGAGACGTCGATCAACATTCCAATGATGCTGTCGATGCTCTCGAGCGTTGCGAACACCTTTGGTGTGAACGGTCCGCTCTGGTGCTGTTCGTGGTCCAAAGCCGTGAAATACGCAGTGACAAAACCCGGCCTGTGCCGCTCGATGAGCTTCGCCGTGAATCGCGCGCGATTTTCATCGCCTGAAATAGTTTCATCAATTCCATCCGCGTAGGGACTCCCCACTGCGGCTTCGAGCTCCATTTGCAGTCCGTTCGTTGCAAGCGCGCGCAACAGCTTGCGATCATCCGCCATGCCGGTGCGCCAGATCTGGGGCAGGTTCCACGTGACGGGTGCGCCCACGCTCACGGGCCAGTGCACACTTGCGGTTGTAATGCCTGCGGTGCGCGCGACATCCCAGAGCGTCGGCACGCGGATGTCTTCGGCATACCAGTCCCAGCCGGTGGCATTCCTGTTCATTGGATCGAACGTCGTGTTGGCGACGATCCCGTGACGTGCAGGAGAGGCACCTGTGAGGATCGTTGTGAAGCTTGGGTACGTGACGGTCGGAATCACGCCTTTCACGGATGTCGCGTACATGCCCGTGCGCACGAGGTTCCGCAGGTTTGGAATGGCGAGCTTGTACCTGTCGGCATCGAGCACGTAGTCCGGTCGCAGGCCATCGACTGCGATCAGCAAGAGACGCGGATTACCGGCACTTTCCTGCGCCTGGACTGCGCTCCGCAGTGGTGCAAGCAGGATCATCATGATAAGTAACACTCGCGAATGTGATTTGAGTTTGTTCGACATTGTCTCAGCGTCCTGTGAAAAGGAGGGACGCCGCAGGCGGTCAGTGGTGACCCGCCCACGGCGCTGGAGGAAGGTCATTTAGAAGTCAAAGCCAGTTGAAACGAACAGAAGCCGACGGGGACCTGCGAGAAGCGTTTGATTGTCACCAATTGTCGTGAAGCCGTTGGTGCCGATCGTCGAGACGTACTGCTTGTCGAGAACGTTCTTCACGTTGATCTGAATGAATGCACCCTTGAGCGGACCGGCACGGAGGAAGCGATAGCCTGCGTTGACATCGACGAGGCCGTATCCGGGAACAAAGCCATTGTCGTCGCCGACCTTGTCCAAATCGTTGGTGTAAGTGAAGAATCGCTTGTCTACGTAGCGCGCCGTTACACCGGCATTCGCGCCGGCGCGCGTGTACTCGAGTCCGGTGTTGAGCAGCCAGCGCGGCGAATCCTGCACATCCTTGCCGCTCGTGTGAACGATCGAATTCGGATCGCTCTGGTTCTGCAAGTAGTCATCACCGAACGTCGATGCATTGTAAGAGCCCGCGCCGCGCCATCTGAGACCGCTGACGAGCTCCGTCGTGAGCAAGCCTTCGACGCCGGTGGACTTGACCGAGCCAACGTTGCCGAGACCCGTTGCGCACGAGACTGTCGGCGGGCAGAGCGAGATGCCGAGCAGACGGTTCCGATAGCCAACGTAGTAGACTGCGAGCGATCCTTCGGTGTTCGAACGGCGCGTGCGAAGACCGAGATCGATCGACGACGCGCGCTCGGGCTTCGCCTGGGCGAGGAATGTGAACAGCTGGGGTGCGGCATTGTAAACGCCGCTCTGCGGGCTGTACGGAAACTGGTTCACATTCTCGCTGTAATTGCCGAACAGCTCTTCACTCGCACTGACCTTCAGCACGGCGCCAGCCTGCGGCAACAGCCCCGAACGCGTGGGCAGTGATAGCGACGGCCGCGCAGCATCGGGCGCGACCGGCGCCAGGATTCCATTTGTCGGCGTATTTCCGTTCGACCGGAATTCTGCATTGACGCCCAGATACTTGACGCCGTAGCTGATACGCAGCTTGTCCGTCACATGGTTCGTGTTCTGGATGTAGACCACGCCAGTCTTTGTATTACCCGTGCGATCAAAGTCCAGCGTGAGCACGTTGTTGAAGTCGACTTCGGGTCCACGTTGATAGTCGACCAGGCGCCAGCGTGGACGGCGCATATTCACGCCGTTCGACTCGTACCATGCACCTGCCTCAAGGTCGTTGCCGGCAACCTTCGCCGTGAGTGATGCGGTCACACCCTGGCGATCGACCCTGTACTGTGTCTGGCGAAACATGATCGGATCCGGGCTGTATGCCGCGCCGTAGCTCGGTGCATGCCAATCGCCGGCGCCGCGGTGTTCATGCAGGTAAGGCGTGATTGCGAGGCGCGCACGGCCGAGCAGCACATCTGCTCGCACGTAGCCCAGATGATCCTGACGTGCACCCTGC
>JBBQYT010000062.1:0-8162 GCA_038208385.1 Longimicrobiales bacterium
GAAAGCGCCCTCGGCGTCGGTTTCCTCCTGCCCCTCTGCCTGATTTCCGTCCTCACGCATGGGTTCTCCTTCGTTAGGTTCGACGATTGACGTAACTCTCCTGACGATGGCCTGGTTTACACTTTGGATGCACACTGTCTATTCCGCAATTGCGCGGGACTCGGGGCTGCGCGCGGGCGCGGGCGGACGGCCGAGTTTTTCGGTCATCACATCCGCCAGGATATCGGGTCGATCGCTCTGGACGCCGTCGACGCCCCAATCGATGAGCCGTTCCATGTCCGCGCGTTCGTTCACAGTCCACACCTGCACACCGATCCCGTGTCTGTGCAGGTCTCGAATCAAGCGCGGTGAAACGATGCGGCGGCCGCCTCTTTTTTCGGGCAGCTGCATCACATCGACCTTTGGTGCCCAGAAGCGTCCGAGCAAGAGACGACTCAGCGCGAAGAACGGCTTGACCTGTTCGACACTCGCGCTCTTTGCACCATCGTATTCCGCGAACAGCGTGCGCTCCGCGTTGTACAGGGATGCGGCGATGACACGATCTTCTGCGTGCGCGCGCCGGATCGCCTCGAAGAGAGGACGCTGTGCAGCGGCCGCTTTCACCTCAATCGTGAGTCGTGCCGGTGGCAATTCCAGGAGGACTTCCTCGACAGTCGGGATTTTTACGCCCTTGCCGCGAAACGGAAAGGTTTTGCCGTCGGTGGTGAAGCGATATCCCGCATCGAGCTTGCGCAGCTCGTCGAGTGTGTGGTCGGCAATGCGTCCGGTGCCGTTCGTGGTGCGGTCGACGGTGGGATCATGGATGACGACGACGCGCCCATCCTTTGTCAGGTGCACGTCCATCTCGATCATATCTGCGCCCCAGTCCTCGATGGCCGGACGGAATGCAGTCATGGTGTTTTCAGGCGCGAGCAACGACCCACCTCTGTGTGCAACGAGCAAAGGACCAGCGACGACGGGGTGGAGTTTCGGCTGCATCGGATCGTTATCGGTCAGTCATCATCGTCGATGTTGGCGAGGTCGAGACGATCGAGCTCGTCGACGGCGAGGTCATGGAGGCGGTAAAGAATCAAATCGATGAGTCGCAAAGCGATTTCGCGCTCGAAGCGCTGTTCGGGATCCGTCGCATCATCGAGCTCGTGATGGCGCCGTTCGAGAAACAGCAGAATTTCTTCGACGACTTCCGGACGCGGACTGGCGGGAGCCATTGCATCCGGCATCACTTCACGCAGCAGCAAACCTTCGACGAAGGCGAGAAAGCCGGGAAACGTGAGCTCGACGAGACCGTCGACCGCAACGCCTTCATCACCAGTGAGTCGTTCCCACGAAAGCTCCTCCCAGTAGAGCTCCTCACCCTGACGCACGAGATGCTTGAGCGATTCATCGGGGATGTGCGAATCGGGTGGCGAAACCAGGCGCGCACCAAGCAGGCGCTCGAGCCGTTGACGGCGCGAGGCGAGAAGCGCTCCGGGGCGATCAGGGTCAGGAATTTCCAGCGGCTCAGGCATACGACACGCCAGGAAGAAGGATCGTTCCCCATTGTACGCAACCAGCCGCTGGTGGGCAAACGTGCGAGCCAGTATGCATACACGAGAACGCAATGCACACGAACCACCGTCTACGGTCCCCGAAATGACTCGAACCCGACTACTGGCACTGCTCCTCGCGATGACCACTGTCCCCGTTACACGCGTGGCCGCGCAAAAGCCCGATTCCGTGCACACGCGCGTCGTGATGCTTGGCACGGGCACACCGAACGCGGATCCGGAACGATCGGGCCCGGCCGTCGCGATCATCGTGAACGGGGCTGTGTATCTGGTCGATGCAGGTCCGGGCATTGTACGGCGTGCGGCAGCCGCGAAGGCGCGCGGTGTGAATGCCCTCGCGATGCCGAATCTCACTCACGTTTTTCTCACGCACCTGCATTCGGATCATACGCTCGGACTTCCGGATTTAATGCTTTCTCCGTGGGTGCTCGAGCGCACGACGCCCTTGCAGGTGTACGGCCCCCCCGGCACCACCAACATGGTCAACCACCTCGCCGCGGCGTACGAGGAAGACATTCACATCCGGCTCGATGGCGGCGAGCCATCGAATAGAAGTGGCTACCGGACGATCGTGCACGAGGTCGCACCCGGCATCGTTTATCAGGATTCGAACGTCACGATGCGTGCGTTTGCGGTCGAGCACGGCACGTGGAAGCACGCGTTCGGCTACCGTTTCGAGACGCGCGACCGCGTGATTGTCGTATCGGGAGACACGCGCGCATCGCAGGCAGTGATTCAGGCCTGTAACGGCTGTGACGTGCTCGTGCACGAAGTCTATTCGGATGCGGGTTTCCGGACGCGGCCGCCCGAGTGGCAGAAATATCACGCAGCATTCCACACGTCGGCGAGCGAGGTCGGACGCATTGCGACGGAGGCTCGGCCCAAATTACTCGTATTGTACCATCAGCTGTACTGGGGCTCGACGGATGATGACATCGTTCGCGAAGTGGCGTCTGCGTATTCAGGCACGGTCGTGTCCGCTCGCGATCTGGGCATCTACTGAGTCCGGCACCTCGCTTGCAACGCTCCATACCTGGTCAGGCCGGGTCCGTGTTGCGCGAAGGCGGCATTGCCCGGATAGCACAAATCTGAATGGAGGCGCGCATGCATCTTTTATGGATGGTCATCTTCGGCGCAATCGTCGGTGCGATTGCAAAGATGCTCATGCCGGGCAGGGATCCGGGCGGAATCATCATCACCATCGTGCTCGGAATTCTGGGATCGATCGTCGGCGGATTTCTGCTGGGTGTCATCATGCCGGGCAGGTCTGGATCTCCGGCGGGATGGATCGGCTCGATCCTCGGTGCAGTTCTGCTTCTCTGGATCTACCGGATGGTGATGGCGCGGAGAACGCCGCCTCCTACAGTCTGAAAATAAGAATGAAACAGAACCGCGCCGGCGGACATGACGTCCACCGGCGCGGTTTTGCTTTGTGTCGGCCTATTACTAGAACCGATCGCGAACTGCGTCGAATGCACCGCTCACGGCACTGGCGCCCGAAGCGAGCATATCGCCTGCTGTATTCACTGCGTTGTCGAGGACGCCTGCCTTCTTGCGTCCACGCTTCGCACCGCGCTTGGCGCCGGCGCGCTTGGGAGCCTTGCGAGCTGCCTTCTTCGCAGGCGACTTCTTCGCTGCAGCCTTACGGCCACCGCGCTTCGCTGCAGTCTTACGAGTGCCCTTCTTTGCGGCCTTGCGAGCGCCCTTCTTTGCAGCCTTGCGAGCGCCCTTCTTTGCTGCCTTACGAACGGTCTTCTTCGCGGCCTTGCGACCACGCTTCACTGCGCTCTTGCGAGCGCCCTTCTTCGCGGCCTTACGACCACGCTTTGCCGCACCCTTACGTGCTGCGCTCTTGCGAGCACTCTTCTTGGCGGCGGCCTTACGACCACGCTTTGCTGCGCCCTTGCGAGCCGCGCTCTTACGAGCCGCGGTCTTACGAGAACGCGGTGCTGCTCCCTTGCGCGCGCTCTTTTTGCGAGCTGCCGTCTTGCGAGCGCGCGTGGCGCTCGACTTCTTTGCTGCCTTCTTCGAACTCTTTTTCGCACGTTTTGCCATCGTTTCCCTCCGAAGTTACAGCGGTCGCACAGCGCCCCTGTGTGTGGGGCAGTTAACTACTACGCGCATGAACATGACAAACTATTGCATCAACTCGCAAGTGTTTTGTCGTGCAACGTGCTTGTCGCGATGCGATTTGAAGCGATGTAGATGCGATGAAAAGTTCAGAAATAGACATCGAAACGTGCATTCGACGAGTTGCTAACGTCCCTTAATGAGGCTCAGAAGATTCGAGTGATCATCAGTCCAGTGCACCGACCGCTCCGGGCGTAGCACATACCAGCCCTTCGTTGACGGCACGCTTCCGAGATCCGCAGGACGGTGCGCTAGCAGCACCCAGCGTGACTTCTCCTTGCCGACATTCAGCTCGGCGCTCGAGACTTCGAGATCGTCACGTGCATACGCAACCAGTCCGGCATCGCCGGCGAGTCCCGCGATCAGCGGATGGAGATCCAGGTATCGATTCGAGATGTGAAAGGCCACGATGCCGTCGGGCCGAAGGCGCGAAACGTAGAGCTGCATCGCCTCGCGCGTGAGCAGATGGACCGGTATCGCATCCGAGCTGAATGCGTCCAGGACGATCAGATCGTAGGCCTGCGCGGGAGCCTCGCGCAGCTTCAGCCGCGCATCTCCCAGGACAATCCGAATGCTGGCAGCACGCGCATCCTTCAACATCGTGAAGAACCGCGTGTCCTGGGCGATGGCCGGCACCGCCGCGTTGATCTCGTAATACGTCCAGCGCTCGCCCGGCTGCGAGTACAGCGCCGTAGTCCCCGTGCCGAGTCCCACGATCGCGATGTCGCGCGGCGACGCCTTCTTCCCATCCACCACATCGAACATCGCCCCCGCCGGCCCGGTGCGCGTGTAATAGCTGAGCGGCTCATCCTTCCATTCCGGCAGCGTGCTCTGCATCCCGTGCAGCGTGCTGCCATGGTGCAGCTCGTGGTACGTGCGCGCAGAATCCGTCGTCACACGCAGCGTCCCGAAAAAATTGCGCTCCCGCAGCAGCACGAACCCATGCAGGCGCGAAGTCATCGTTCCTGCCAGCAGCAGCGCTCCCAGGCACATCGCGAAGCGAACCGGCCTCCGCGCCATCATCAGCGTCAAGAGCGCGCCCGGGACGATTGTGGCCGCGAGCGCGAGCGGGCTGCCCTCGATGTGGTGCGACTGAAGCGTGCGTGTAACCACGATCGTGAGGATACCGACGGCGAACGGAACGAGCAGATCCATCGTCATCTCGAATGGTTTGCGCCTGGTTTTCGGGCTGGGTATGAGGGTGCAGGCGATGATGACGGCGAGCGGGTATTCGATGCTCGCATTGAACAGCAAGGGCGCCAGGATCGCGTTGAACAGGCCGCCAATCACTCCGCCGAGTGACATCCACAGATAGAACTCCGTGAGATCGCGAGCGGCTGGACGCGATGCAGCGAGCTCTCCGTGGCATACCATCGCAGCGCAGAACAACATCAGGAGGTGCAAACCGATCAGCAGCGAGATCGGCTCCGTCGCCTGAAAGAAGACGATGGTGGCCCACAGAATTGCCGCAGAAGGAAGTAATCGGATCATCAGGCGGTGCGGCAGGAGCGGCCGTCTGGCAAAGACGAGCGTGAATGTGAGCAGGTAGATACTGAGTGGCACGACCCACAGGAGTGGCACGGAAGCGATGTCGGTCGAGACGTACGTCGTGACGCCGTACAGGAGGCTGGATGGCACTGCGGCGAGAACGAGCCAGCGCAGCCGGGTGCGGATCGTTACGCGTGCGTGAGCAGACGACGAAGCGGCGTCCCATGCCTGATCGCTTCGAATCTGTGCCGCGGGTCCGGCTGACATCGCGTAGCGATACGACGCGTACGCGGAGGCCGCGGTGAGAAGCGCGAGCACTGCATAACCGCCGGTCCAAGCCCTGCCCTGCTGCAGTGCGCCGAGCGTTGGCTCGACGAGAAGCGGATAGCCGAGCAGGCCCACCATGCTGCCGAGATTGCTCGCAGCGTAGAGAAAATACGGATCACTCGACGCCTCGTGTCCGCTGTCGCTGAACCAGCGCTGCAGCATTGGGCCGCTGGATGAGATGACGAAAAACGGCAAACCGACGGATGTCACGAGCACGAGCAGCAGCCACGGAACGGGATTGCCGGTGCTTGGAATCATGCGCAGCACGGTCGTACGCAGCGTGATCGGGAGTGCGACGGCAGCGATGAGGAGCATCCCGACCTGCAGGATGGATTGCCTGCGCGACGTCATCCTGCGTGCGGTGAGGTGAGCAAATGCGTAGCCGGCGAGGAGGACGGCCTGGAAGAAGACCATGCAAGTGTTCCAGACGTTCGGTGCGCCGCCGAGCAGTGGAAGAATTCGCTTTGCGATGATGGGCTGGACCAGGAACAGCAGTGCGGCGCTCACGAAGATCGTGGCGGAAAAGAGTAGAATCAGCGCGCGCGCGCGCTGCCTGGCATTCGGCATCAAAAACGTTCTCCACGGCCCGGGTTGCCCGAATGGATAGTCGCGGAGCCTTGTGCGGTCAACTCGAATGCAGAGATTAAGGGAAATTCTAATCTCTCTTCCAGGGAGGCCCATGTACGATCTGCATGCTACGATCGCGAAGCGCGTACTGATGCCCGCGCTGCTGATTTGCGCCGGCGCGAGCGGTCTGCACGCGCAGGCGGCGAAGATCACGAACGGCGAGCAGCTCATCCGCGCCATGCACGAACGCTACGCCGGCAAGTGGTACAAGACCGTGACCTTCGTGCAGAACACCGCCACCACCGAGCCCGACGGCAGCGTCAAGAACGCGACGTGGTATGAGTCCGCTTCGCTGCCAGGCAAGCTGCGCATCGATTTCGAACCGCGGTCGAACGGCAATGGAATCCTGTTCGCGGACGGCACAATCCACACGATCAAGGGCGGTCAGGTCGCCGCGCAGCGGCATTACGTACATCCGCTGCTGGTACTCGGCTTCGACGTATACGCACAGCCTGCAGAAGCGACGATCGCGCAGCTTCGCGAGATCAACATAGATCTGTCGAAGCTGCACTCAGGGACCTGGGATGGAAAACCGGTCTACATCGTGGGCGCGAATGCGGGCGATAAAAAGTCGAAGCAGTTCTGGGTCGAGAAGGATCGCCTGTTGTTCGTGCGGCTGCTGGCACCTGCGCGCGACACCACCAAAACCGCCGACACGCGCTTCGAGAAGTATCAGCGCGCAGGTCAGGGCTGGGTCTCGCCGCAGGTCGATTTCCTGACCGACGGCAAGCGCACCACCCTCGAAAGCTATCGCGACATCAAGACCGGCGTGGCTCTCGACCCCGCACTGTTCGATGCGAAGCAGTGGGCAACGGCGAAGAACTGGGCACCTTGAACGGCAGCGATTAGGGATTAGCGATTAGCGATTAGTGCGTCCGACGCCGGCCAGCTCCCCGGCATAAATCGAAGCGCCCGGGACTCTGAGGAATCCCGGGCGCTTTCTGTTGCGATGAAAAAACTAATCGCTAATCGCTCATTTTCCCGGCGCCGACGCGGCCATGCTCTTCTGCCGCGCGACGGCTTTATCGCGCGCTGCCTTCGCGCCCTGCTTGTCGTACATATTGATCACGTTCAGCAGCTCGGCCGGCGGCGTGAAGGTCTTTGCGCGTGACGCGTTGTCCTTTTGGAACGCGGCCATGATCTGCTCGTATTTCGCGCCCGGGTGCCAGAACACCCAGTCGTTCAGGCCGTCGTCATACACGGCACGCATCTGCTGCTCTGCCTGCTCAGGACCGTATGAAAAGTTGTGATCGACCCACGGCGCGTTGAACGCCTGCAGCCACGGAATCACACGCGCCGTTGGGACGCCCGCATCCTTCAGGCGCGCATCGCGGATCTGCGCCATGCCGAGCGCCTTCAGTACCGTTTCATACGGCATGCGATTCGGGTGCGGCACTCCCGGCAAATGCACCGGCAGGAAGTGCGACGGATACACCATCGGCAGAATGTGATCTGCCACGGGTGAAATCGCCTCCCATTGCTGTCCAATGTTCACATCGAGTGGATCTGCGGGCGTGAGACCAAATACATCGGCTGCGACTGGAATTCCGTACGGATGCAGGCGGCGTTTTGCTTCCGTCAGGAACGCAGCGATCGCATCCGAGCGCGCACCGTTTGCCTTCGGATGCACCTGCGGAGGCAGGCTCGGGAACGGCTCCGGGAAGCGCACGTAGTCGAACTGAATCTCATCGACGCCGAACTTTGCAACTTCCTCTGCAATGCTGATGTTGTAATCCCAGATCGCCGGCTCCCACGCACTCACCCACGTGTTGCCCGCCTTGTCCTGCCAGAGTCCGCCGCCAGCCTTCTTGATCGACCACTCGGGCTTTGCCTTCGAGAGAATCGGATCCTTGAACACAACAATGCGCGCCATCACCCAGATCTTGTGATTGTGCAGCGTGTCAATCAACGCCTTTGGGTTTCGAAGCGTCACTTCATTGGCTGTGGTCAGCTGTTTGGCGAGCGGAATCGACGTCGGATAGTGCGGACCCTTCTCATCCTTGAAGTCGATGACGAACGTGTTCAGCTCCGTGTTGTCCGCCA
>JBBQYT010000063.1:0-8157 GCA_038208385.1 Longimicrobiales bacterium
ACAGCACAGGGGCGAGGAGGGAATGATGCACAGCACCGCGATCCGCCACCCGAGGTCGCGCATCCGCCATCGATGGATGAGCTGAGCATCCCGAGTCACGGGAACAGTCTCAACGGCCTGATCTACCTCGCCGGCGGCGCACAACCGCATCCGATCGTGCTCTTTCTGCACGGCTATCCCGGCAACGAGCGCAATCTGGATCTCGCGCAAACCGTTCGTCGCGCGGGATACGACGCGCTTTACATCGACTATCGTGGCTCCTGGGGGTCGAGCGGACAGTTCACACTCGGCAACGGCCTCGAGGATGTTGCTTCCGCACTCGCGTGGATCCGTCTGCCTGCAAATGCGGCGAAGTATCACTTCGATATGAATCGCATCGCGCTCGTGGGTCACAGCTACGGCGGCTGGCTCGCACTGATGGCGGGTGCGAAGGAGCCTCCTGGTGTATGCGTGGCTGGAATGGCGGCCTGGAACATCGGCTGGGATGGCAGCCGGTTTGCCGCGCACCCCAACGAGCGCGCAGAGAACCTGGCCTATTTCAAGCAGACGACGAACCCGACATCGGGATCCATCCGCGGCAATCCGGACCTTATGCTGCGCGAAATGGCAGATCACAAGAACGACTGGGACTACCTCTCGCAGGCTCCTGCGCTCGCGAAACATGCGGTGTTCGTGGTCGTGGCTTCGCGCGACGGATCCGCTGAGGTTGTCGCGATGCGCGAGAACATGGGACGCGCAATCACAAAGGCAGGCGGTCGTCACATACGCACGCTGACCTATGATGATGACCACCCGTTTTCCGCGCATCGAATCGCACTGGGCGACGCACTCGCCGACTGGCTCCGGACGGACTGTGCTGCTTTACAATCACCAAAAGGACAAGCACGATGATTCGTCGTTGCTGCGCGACAAGGCTGGACCAAGTGCGACGGACGCACTTCAAGGTGCCCGGCGACTTCCCAATCCTGCTCTATCAGTCGAAGTAGACGAAGTAATGCCTCTACACACGAGGCAGAGAAGACTGTGCGGGCTTGTTGCGGACGTGATTCCCGCGCAGGAATGCCGGCGCCCCGGGCATTTCGGCGGCGAGCGCGAAATTCTCGACAGGCTCGCGCAGCAATTCGAGCTCCTTAGCTGCTGGCAGGCAGCCCGCCCTGGACGTCCGCTCGCACAAACGCTGCGGTGGACGGGAGACCGTAAGGAGCCGTATCATTGCGACGGGATCTTCGCTCCCGCCTCGTGGCAGGATCGACTGGTGTCGTGCCGCGTGCTGCGCGGCTCCCGCTGGTACAAGATGAGCAATCACAACCCGGTGATTGCGGAATTCAATTTCTGACGTAGCACACGCCCGGGAGGGCCACACTTGAAACGCATCTTCGCAGCGCTGTTTCTGCTGTTTGTCGTCACCGGATCGGCGCACGCTCAAATCGATTTGAAAAAGCTCCAGGGCTCGTGGCAGGTCATCTCGGTGAAGAACCTGCGCACCGGCGCGGTCGACACGATCGCGAATCGGCGGCTCATCTGGACGCAGTATGGACATCACTACTGGTCCTACATGTATGCGGACCTCGACCGCACCGTCACGCAGATGGCGGATCTCATCAAGCTGCCTGCCGATGAACGCGTGAAAGCCGACTACGCAAAAATCTGGGACGACGCAGGACAGATCCGGTTCTGGGCGGCGGGCGGAATCTACTGGCTGGTCGGCACGGACAGGCATTACACGAACATGGTTTCCATCGAGCCCTACCAGGTGAATCTCGGCAACATTGAAGCTGTAGTACGACTGGACGACAGCGTGTACGTATATCGCTCGCTGCCGGACAAGGAAGGCGTGCAGCGCGAGACCTACGAGCGACGCATCAGCCCGCTCACGGACCCCGCGCCCCGCAGGACACCCACTAACGCAGACATGCTCAAGGGCATGTGGCAGATCATGAGCGTGAAAAACCTGAGCACGGGTGAAGTTGACGACATCGCGCAGCGTCAGACGATCTGGTATCAGCTGTCGGATTCGACATGGACGTATATCGTGACGGACAAGGATCGTCGTAACACGACGCCTGCGGAGCTCGCGATGCTATCGCCTGAAGAAAGAATGCGCAGAAACTACGAAAAGATCTGGGAGCCTGTGGCCCGCAGCAACGCAAAGGGCGCAACGGACGGAAACCGCTATTGGGCGAGTGGGGGCAAATATCACGTGTCGGGCGACACGATCAAGATCTGGAGATCGCTGTCCATCGAGCCGAGCATGGTGGGTTACTATAGCAACGAATTCATCCTGCGCGTCGACAAGGACACGTACATCTACCGCTCAGCGCCCGACGCCAAAGGCGTAGTCCACGAATACGTGCATCGCCGCCTCGACTGACAGGTGGCTCGTGGCTCGTGTCTCTTGAGTTGTAGACCCGAGTCACGAGCCACGCGCCACGCTACGAAATCAGGTCCGGCTCGAGAACCTTCTCGACAACCTGGCCGCCGACGATACTCACGTAGTAGCACTTCTTGCCGGCAACTGCGGAGACGACGCGCTTGACCTCGTTGTCCTCGAAGTAGATTCCCGCATCGTTGTCGCAGGCGTAGCCCGGCTTCATCTGACCCGAGCCGATCAGCCTGTGATACGTCGGACGCCGATTCTTCTCGACGTCATAGTGCGGGCTATGGCTTCCATTGATGAATCCGAGTGCATGAACCGTCGTCAGCTCTTTCGGCCGCGAATCGGTCGTGCCCTCCTCGAACCAGCACAGTGAGCCCGCGCTCGCACCACCCAGCACAATGCCCTGATCCCATGCCTGCTTCAGGATCACATCGATGCCCTGCGCCTTCCAGATCGCCTGCTGGTTCAGTGTATTGCCGCCCGACGCGACGATCACATCGACCGTCAGCAAAACTTCTTCCCAGCTGCGCGTCTGACGATTGCTGTTGATGAAGCTGTTCTGAACCGACGGCTCTACGTTGAGCGGCGCACAGTCCTCGAAAAAGCGGAGCGAGCCGGCCGGACTGTCCGCCGATGCTGTCGGCAAATACAGCACTTTCGGTCGCGCCTTGCCTGTGAGCTGCGCGGCATACTTGATGAATGTCGTGCCGTAGGCACCACCAGCGATGAGAATTTTGCGCGTCGCCGCGTTGCGGGGCCGAACCTCAGGCTCCCTGGCAGCGAGCGGATTCATGCCGGCCATGGGCAGGTTGGCTACACCGAGACCAACGGTACCCAACGCCGAGGAGACGAGGAACTCTCTTCGCTTCATGGTTTGCCTTCCTTTTGCTTTGGTGTGAGTAGCGAGAGATAGTACGTGTTGCGAGCGGGAAATTCAATTCGGTCAACCTTCGGTAGATGTCACGATGATCGACGGCGTTACCATCAGGACAGAGCCGCGTCCCGGAGACCTGGGACGCATCACCCAGCTGCACGGCGAAGTATACACCCACGAGTACGGCTGGGATTGGACCTTTGAAGCCTATGTAGCGGACGGGCTTGCATCGTTTGCAAAGCAGTTCGATCCAACGCGCGAACGCCTCTGGCTCGCAGAAACGGATGGCGCACTCATCGGTTCGGTCGCAATCACGCGGCAGGATTCAGGCACCGCAGTGCTCCGCTGGTTTGTCCTTCATCCCGACACGCGCGGCAAAGGTCTCGGCAAAAAGCTCCTCGCCGAGGCAATCGACTTCGCGCGCCGCTCGGACTATGGTAGGATCACACTCCGGACCGAACATCGATTGACCGCTGCCGCAGGGCTGTACAGGAACGCAGGATTCAAGTCGACAGAGCTCCTCCCGAGCCGCCCAATGTGGGGCGATGACATCGTGGAGGAAGGGTATGAATTGGTGCTCAGGGACTAGGGACTAGGGATTAGCGATTAGCGATTAGCGATTAACGATTAGCATCAACGATAGACGATAGACGATAGACGACAGACCGAGGATCCATGACCGGCTCTGATGCAGACGAAGCAGCAATACGCGCATTGTTTGGGCAGGTCGTACGCGGCTGGAACGAAGAGAATGGCGACATGATCGCTACGGCGTTCGTGCCTCATTCCATACTCATTGGCTATGATGGCTCGGAAACATTCGGAGCATCCAGCATTGCGACCAGCATGAATGACATCTTTGAAGGTCACCAGACGGGGCGCTGGGTCGGCATCAGCAAGACAGTGATCTTTCATGGCGCAGATGCCGCGGTCGTGCATGCGGTCAGTGGCTGGCTGCAGCCGGGCGGTCCGTATCCCCAGGGCGTGCAATTGCTGACGGTGCTGCGCACGGATGCGGGCTGGCGCATTGCAACGCTGCAGACGACGCCAGCGCAGTATCACGGACATCCGGAGTGGGTCGCACATCTCGATCGCGAGCTGCGCGAAGCTGCAGGGATGTAAGGAGAATCGAATGGCGGAACGCATCGCGGGCTATCGTGGCGAGTTTTTGTGGGAGTTGGACATCGCAGAGCGGCAGCTTGTAGCGCTCGCGGAGTCCATCCCCCAGGCGATGTACGATTGGCGACCCGCCCCGGCTGCGCGCTCGATTGCAGAAGTCTTTGTGCACATAGCGACCGGCAGCTACATGCTGTTGGATAGCATCGGTATTGCGCCGCCGGTCGATCTGTACAGCGACGTGCCTGCGTACGGCGAGGGCAGGTTCAAGGAGTTTTTGCGCCGGAATGACGAGCTCGTGGCAACGGTTCGCGAGAAAGAGCAGGTCGTACAGTTGTTGAAGCGCTCGATCGATGCAGTGCGCGATTCGTTTGCGCGCTCGAGCGAAAGCGATCTCGAGCAGAGCCTGCAGTTCTTCCGCGAGCAAACGACAGTGCGGCGTGCATACCTGCGAATGCTCACGCACATGCACGAGCACATGGGACAGCTGATCGCGTATGTGAGAGTGAACGGCGCCGGTGTGCCGTGGCCCGACTGGCGGCCGGACCGACGCTCCGGAACAAAATAGAGAACGCGCACCCGCACGATTTTGAAAGGCTTTTATGAATCGGCAGTGGAATCAGTGGGTGGGCCGGACCGTCGTCTTTGTGGTCATGGCGGACTGATGGCCGTTGACCCGGTGACCAGCTCCGCGCCGGCGCTCTACAACGAGCTCGTCTCGATGTGGCCCTTTGTGAGCCCGCCGTCCTCGTACGTCGAAGAAGTCGACACGTTTCGCGGGAAGTTTCGCGAGCGCGGTATTCCGGATGGCGCAGATGTGCTGCACCTGGGATCCGGTGGCGGTTCTATCGATTACCACCTGAAGAAGTTCTACCGGTTGACGGGCGTCGATTTGAGTGACGCGATGATCGGCCGCGCGAGTGACATCAACCCTGACGTGAACTACATCCAGGGCGACATCCGGAGCGTTCGCCTCGGACGCATGTCTGCAGCGTCGCCGGATTTGACCCGGTGGCGGAGCGCTGGCAAATGAGCGACTGGGATGAGGTGCCCGTCTTTGGTGAGCGCGAGGCCGGCGTTCAATACACACTCCGGCCCGGCGCGTACGCGCTCATTGCCAGTCTCGACGGACAGGTCGCAGTCGTCCGCACGAGCGTCGGTACGTTTCTGCCCGGCGGCGGCATCGACCCGGGCGAAACTCCCGAAGAAGCGGTTGTGCGGGAAGCCATCGAAGAATGTGCGCTGCTGATCAGGACCGGGGCGTGGATGACGCACGCAGTGCAGTTCGTCTATTCGATCAAGGAAAAACAATACTTCGAGAAGCAGAGCACGTTCTTCGATGCAACAATCGAGTCGGAGGCGTCGACGCGGGGCGAGCCTGACCACGAGCTCGTGTGGCTGACCCCGGACGCCGCGCAGAAAGAGCTGTCGCACAAGAGCCATGGCTGGGCGGTAGCAATCTGGTTGCAGGCAGATACGTAAGGCTGCAATTTTTTGGCGGTACGATGTACTGTGCGGCTGCAGAACGTCCGAAGTAACAACTGAACGGAGGTGACGTATGCCACGCCTGTATCTGATGGGACTGGTTTGTTGCACCGCATGCGCCGGTGCCACCGCGGCGCCCGGCAACTCGGGTCCACGGGAGCAGAGTATCTCCAACGAGGGCGCCGCCATCCGGCTGACGCACGAGGACTACACGCAGGGCATAGAGTTCGACGCACCGAAAGACCGGGTTTGGAAAGCGATGCTCGCCGCACACGACCTGCTCGGCATCCCTGTCTCAGCCGTCGATGAGAACGCCACGACAATTCAATACTTCAAGCAGGTGTTCGACCACAGCATCGCCGGCAAGTCGGCTTCGACATACGTCGATTGTGGAGCGGGTGCGACGGGCCCTCGTGCCGACAGCTATCGAGTCCGCCTGACGATCAATGAAGTCGTGACGCAGGCTTTGGGTGGCAAGACCACATTGCACACGACGATTCAGGCATCCGCACACTCGACCAGCGTGAGCGGATCCGAGCTCGAGTGCAGCTCGACCGGCCATCTCGAGCAGCGCATCGCGAAAATGGTTACTGAAAAACTCGCCACTTGATCAGGCAGCCAACAGCGCCACGATGACGCGGCGTGCCCGACTTGAACGTCACTGTCGTGCCCGACTCGGGCACCGATGAGCTCAAGGGCATCGCCGGCAGGATGCAGATCAACCCTCGCCAAACGATCGCGCCAAAGCGCATCGTGGGTCCAGGGAACAGCGACGGTTCTCGCAACCGATGTAATCAAGCGAACCGACGCCGGCAGCAGCTCGGGCTCGAGCGCCGGCTTTCGCACGACGTATGACCCGCACATCAAGTATGCGTATGACGTCGGTGGCCAGAGCTACGAAAACGACACATACGCACTCGCCGCACAAACAGCCATCCCAACATCAGCAGGCGTGGAAGCAATTCTGAAGGGCTATCCAATCGGTCTGCAGGTCCCCGTCTTCTTCGATCCTGCGAATCCCGGAGATTCCGCACTCATCCGCGGCGGCTCGGAGGGCGCACGTATTTCCTTGTGTTCGGATTCGTGCTGATTTCGATCGGAATTCTCGGCGTGTTCGTATGGCGCCGGTAGCCCTCTTGACCCTGACGTCGCGTCAGGGCTTATCGTAATAGTGGAGGTCGAAACCATGAGCTATTCGGTAGGCGAGCTGGCAAAGCTGGCGGGCATCAGCGTTCGCACGTTGCACCACTACGATGAGATCGGTCTGTTGTCGCCATCGGAGCGGACGGCAGCGGGCTATCGTATGTACAGCAATATCGACGTCGAGCGGCTGCAACGCATACTCGTCTATCGCGCACGCAAAAAAGACAGGAATCAATCTGAATCCGGTCGAGATGCGGGAAGTGTTCGGCTCGTTCGACCCTGCTGAGCACGAAGCTGAAGCGGAGCAGCGCTGGGGCGGCACCCACGCCTTTCGTCAATCGCAACAACGCGCGTCGAAATATGGCAAAGAGCAGTGGAAGAACATCAGCGCGGAAGCCGAGCGCGTAACCTCCGGCCTCGCCGCAACAATGAAAGCTGGGCTGCCCGCGACCGGCGAAGCTGCCATGGACCTGGCCGAGCAGCACCGGCAGCACATCAGCCGCTGGTTCTACGACTGCAGCTATGCCGTGCATCGTGGACTGGCGGAGATGTACGTGGCCGATCCCCGGTTTGCCGCGCACTACGACAACCAGGCGCACGGACTCAGTGAGTACGTGAAGAATGCGCTCCTTGCGAATGCGGACCGCGCAGAGGCAAGCTGAACTAGTAAAGCTCCAGGCAGGCAAGCGTGATTCATCCAATGGAGGTGCCACCCAATGGCGAGTACGATCACAACCCCCGGGATGACTTCGCTGTCTGCCACCTCACCGGACGAGCGCAGCGAAGCCATCAAGAAGATTCGTACCTATCTGGCACTCACGACGGTCTTCAGCGCGATTTTCTACGCGCTGATCATCTCGGCCGGTACGCTGCGCGCGCACGGCGGCCTCTACGTATTCGCGCTGATGTGGTCACCGGGCACTGCAGCACTCCTCACGCGCCTCATCCATCAGCGCAACGTGCGCGGTGAGGGCTGGAAAATCGGCAGGCCGATCTCTGGCTGCTCGTCGGCTACGGACTGCCACTCACGTACGCGATCGCAGCGTACGGCACCGTTTGGCTGACCGGCCTCGGCGGCGTACACCCGTTCACCGGGAACTTGCTGAAGTTCGCGACACTCGGACTCGTGATGAGCTGCATCTCCGCGCTCGGTGAAGAGCTC
>JBBQYT010000064.1:0-8075 GCA_038208385.1 Longimicrobiales bacterium
CTTTCACGCCGCGGGCGCCAAACTGCTTGACGATCTCGTTGTGAACTGGCGCAATCTGCTCCTGCAGCTTCCCCGCCTCGCCCTTGTTGCCGGAGCGGAATTTCTCGTAGACGGTAGCGCAGCCGCGCGGATCGAGGACGGCCAGTCCCAGAATGCCGCCGGACGCGCCCAGCTCGAGCGCTGTGTAGAAATTCGAGCCGCTGCCAATGAACAGGCGGCATTCCTTGCCGCACATGTTCGTGAACTCGGCGAACTTCTTGATGTCACCCGAGCTGTCCTTGAGACCAATGATATTCGGATGCTTGATCAGCTCGCCAAGGAGACCGGGCTCGATTGCGATCTTCGTGTATTTCGGAATGTTGTACAGAATCACCGGCACGGGTGACGCATCAGCCACGCGCAGGTAGTGATCGCGCAGGTCGCCGGACGTGAGCGAGCCGCCGAAATACGATGGCGCGTGGACGAGCACGGCATCGGCGCCAACTTCAGCAAGACTTTTCGACTGGCGAATCGATGAGCGCGTCGAGTCTGCACCGGTGCCTGCGATGAGCGGCATTCCGCCGGGAATGACGTCGCGCGCAAAGCCCATGAGCTTGAGCTTTTCGTCTTCATCGAGAAGGGCGCCTTCACCTGTGGAGCCGAACAGCACGATTCCGTTGATCGGCTCCTGCGTCCAGCGACGCAGGTTCTCGCGCATGCTGATGGGTGCGATCTCGCCGGTTACGGGATCGAACGGTGTCGTTACGGGCAGAAAGACGCCGGAGAACCAGGTGTTGTCTTCGGACGACTTCGTCGTCGCATTTACGTTTCGTGCGTCAGGCAAGTGTCCTCAGCTTGAGCTGGAAGTCATTAGGGTTGTTCGCGTAGGCCATCGCTGTCTCGAATGACACGGAGTTCGCTTCCACGAGCTGCATCAGATGCTGGTCGAAGCTCTGCGATCCGTACTGCTCGTGACCTTCTTCCATCAAATCGTAAATCTCCGACTGCTTGTCCGGCTCGCGGATCGCATCCTTGATTGCGCCCGTGCAAACCATCACTTCGACGGCGGCGAGTCTGCCCTTGCCATCCTTCTTGGGCACGAGTCGCTGGCTGATCACCGCGACGAGTGTCTCGGCCAGTCGAATGCGCACCATGGGCTGCTCGTGCGGCGAAAATACGGAAATGACGCGCGAGATGGTCTGCACTGCGTTCTGGGTGTGGAGTGTCGAGAACACGAGGTGACCGGTCTCTGCCGCCTTGAGTGCCGTATCGATCGTCGTGGTATCGCGCATTTCACCGACCAGGATGACGTCCGGATCTTCGCGCAGTGCAGCGCGCAGTCCAGACTCGAACGAAAGCGTGTCGGTGCCAATTTCGCGCTGCGTGATCGAGCTCTGGTTGTCGCGATGCAAAAACTCGATTGGATTCTCGAGCGTAATGACATGGCGATGCTCGGTCGAATTGATGTAGCCGAGCATGGACGCGAGCGTCGTGCTCTTTCCGGAGCCCGTGACGCCCGTGACGAGAACGCAGCCCCGCTCGGAGTGTGCAATCGACGCCAGGATCTTTGGCAGCTTCAGGCTCTCGAAGCTCGGAATCTCGATCGGGATGACGCGCATCACGATCATGAGGGTGCCGCGCTGGCGCAGGATGTTCACGCGGAACCTTCCAAGCCCCGGCGCGCCCCACGAGCAGTCGTAGTCCATCAGGTTGTCGATGTCCTCGCGATCCTTCGGGATCGGAATCAGCTGCAGCGCGATCTGCTTGATCTGCTCGGGCGCAAGACGCTGCTGCGTCATCGGCACCAGCTCGCCGTTGATGCGGGCGCGCAGAAAATCGCCGGCCTTGATGTGGATATCCGATGCCCCGCGCTGGATTGCGGCTTTAAAGATGTCGATCATTGAGCCATATCTGCTGGGGTGTGCGGGCTACCAGCTTGTGAAGATAAGGGGAGCAGGGCGGAGCGAAAAGCGGGGGTTCCGCCTTCGATCGGCTAGAAAATCTCGACGGGCGTGCCTACCGGCACAATGTCATAAAGCCGGGTAAGATCGTCGTTGGACATGCGGACGCACCCATGGCTGACCGCCTGCCCGATAGAATCTTCATTGCCCTCATGTACGCCGTGAATCAGATAGCCATCGCCTAGGACAAGACGATACGGACCCAATGCGTCCGGCACGCGGCGCTGTGCGCTCTCGGTCGGCGGCGCGTAGACCTTACCGTAGAATATGATTTCGGCGCCCGGGTCGAACGGCCAGAAAAAACCCTGCTGATTGACGCGGCCAACCTGGTCGCCGCGGACTTCGATGAAGGTGCCATCGCCGAGGTCGTACTTCGGGCCCGCGCGCATCCAGACGATCTCGAGCTTCGCGTCGTGCGCGACCTCGTAGTAATGCCAGTCTGGGACGTGCCACTTCGGGTCGGGGTTCTTCGAGAGGACTTTCCGTCTGCCGCGTGGCGTCTCGAAATGGAAATGCTTGCCGGCCACGTCGAAATCGCGGCCCATACCGACGGCCACGGACACGCTCATGAGGGTATCGCCCTGCTCGACCAGCCACAGGCGGCACTCGGACGTGGAGATGAGAATCTTGTATCGTGACTTGTCGAGCGGCCTGGGCGCATAGGGCGAGGAGCGCCGACCTGCCGGGGAACAGGCTGCCGAAACGGGCGCTGCGACGCCAAGTATGGTGAGCAATAAGACCGAGAGGGCTACGAAACGCCCCGAATTTCTTCCGTTCGACATCCAGAAACCCTCTTTCAGTGCCCGCTCAGGCGCGTTCGACAGCCCGCACGTCGGGGATTTTCGTAAGCAGGTCGACAGACTCCTGCCACCTTTTTTGCGGCCCCGTCGCAACGACCGAGGCCATCTGGCCCTCCATCATGCGCTCGACCGTAACCGTATCGATTGCGTATCCGAGCGTGGCCAGCAGCTCTTCGATCTGCTGCAGCGCTGCCGGACGAGTCAGAACGCTCAACTGCACTGATCGTTCCTTTCGGCGCCGGGCGACCAGCGCAAACTCGACTTTACCGAGCACGAACAACGCAATCAGGACGAGAAGTGTCGAGCCGAATGCGGCCGCGTACGACTCTGCGCCAACAGCCATCCCGATTCCCGCGACCACCCACATCGTGGCGGCAGTCGTGAGGCCGGTCACGCTGCCCTTCCCCTGCATGATCGTCCCTGCACCCAGAAAACCAATTCCGCTGACGATTTGTGCCGCAATGCGCGTCGGATCGCCGTTCAAATGTCGATCAAGCCCTTGCACCGCAACATAAATCGACGTGTCGGTGATCAGCGCCGCGCCCACGCAAATCAGGAGGTTGGTGCGGAATCCGGCCGGCTTGCCGTTGAGCTCACGCTCGAGGCCGATGGCGCCGCCGAGAACGGCCGCAATCACCAGGCGCCCGAACAGGTCCAGGCGATACGTCTCGACCAGCTGACTCACGGGCATCGCGGCCGCAACCAGCATTACACCTCCGCTAGTCGTTCAGGCGTCTGAGCTCCTTCAACAGTCCTGTCTTGTTTTTAGTCTTTTCGTCGACGGCCTTGATAAAGCGCGCCGGCTGCCCCGCGACCACCACCATGTCCGGCACGTCTTCGACGACGACGGCCCCTGCGGCGACGACACTGCCCTTCCCAACCTTACACCCCTCGAGGACGACCGCGTTCGCGCCGACAAGCACATTGTCGCCAATGATGACGGGCTCGGCACTCGGCGGCTCGAGCACACCGGCCAGGATTGCGCCCGCTCCGATGTGACAGTCGCTCCCTACAATTACCCGCGCACCGACCACTGCGTTCATGTCGATCATGGTGCCCGCGCCAATCACCGCGCCGATGTTAATGACAGCGCCCATCATCACGATGACGCGGTCCCCGATCTCGACTTTTTCGCGAATCCACGAGCCGGGCTCGATGCGGGCATTGATGCCCTTGAGGTCGAGCATCGGAATGGCGGAGTTGCGGCGGTCGCTGTCGAGATGGAAATACGTGATCTGCTTTGCGGCCTTGTCGAGAGCCGGCTGTACGCGCTCCCACTCACCAATGAGAATCGTCGTGCCGTGGCCGGTCGGGAAAACCTTCAGCTCGTCTTCCGCTTTGATGTCCAGCTCGCCGTCATGCCTTACGTAGACAGTGACGGGAGTTTTCTTTTTCGCGTTGGCGATCAGGTCTCGGATTTCTTCGTAGTTCATCTCATCCTCAGGAATTTTACGTCTCACCGCAGAGGCTCAGAGTAACGCGGAGGTTTCGCTGAGAAAGAAATTCAATTTTTCAACTTAGCGAAACCTCAGCGTAACTCTGTGACTCTGCGGTGAGGAGTTAGTGATTGGAAAAATCAAAGACCCAGAACCTGTCGCATTGTATACCGACCCGGAGCCTTGCCGGCCATCCACCGAGCCGCCCGCAATGCACCATCCGCAAACAAAGCCCTGTCGCTCGCCACGTGGGACAGCTCTATGCGCTCGCGCCGACCGATGAACATCACGGAGTGCTCTCCCACGATGTCACCGCCTCTGATCGCATGAAAGCCGATCTCGGCATCGGGGCGTTTGCCTGTGTTGCCGCTGCGGCTATCGCGACGAACGGACTGCAGATCGACTTCTCTGCCTTCGGCGACGGCGCGCCCGAGTGCCAGTGCAGTGCCGCTCGGCGCATCCACCTTGTTGCGATGGTGCGCTTCGATGATTTCGACGTCGTAGTCCGCGGGAGCGAGTGCGCGCGCAGCCTGTTCGGCAAGTGCGAGCAGCAGGTTCACGCCGATACTGAAGTTTGCGGCGACGAGCACTGCGCTCGCTTTGGCTGCTTCGTTCAGGCGTGCGTCATCGTCCGCCGTGAGTCCGGTCGTCCCGACCACGAGTGCCTTGCCTTTGAATGCGTCCGCGTTCTCGTCGAGCAGCGCGTGCAGTGCTTCGGGCGCGGAGAAGTCAATAATGACATCGGCCGATGCGATGAGACTGCTCGCGTTTTCCGGTAGAACGATCGACGGATACTCATCGCTTACGGAATCATCCTGGGCTGCGCGATCGATGCCGCCCGCAATCTCGATGTCGGACGAAGACTCTGCGAGCTGGGCGATCGTCCGCCCCATGCGGCCGCGCGCGCCGCATACCACAATGCGAGTGGGCATCAGCGCACGAGGGGGGCGAGGCCGGCGTCTTTCATGGCGGCGATGAGCTTTTCACGCGCAGCCGGCTCCGCCGGCGTCAGGGGCAGGCGCAGCGGCCCGGTGTGAAAGCCCAGCCATTCGACTGCGGTCTTCACGGGAATCGGATTCGGCTCTGCGAACAGTGCGCGAATCAGCGGCAGGTAACGAAGCTGCATCTGGCATGCACCGGCGACATCGCCTTCCAGGTACCGATGCGCCAGCCGACTCACTTCTGCCGGCGCGATGTTGCCGAGCACACTGATGATGCCCTTCCCGCCGAGCGACATCACGGGCACGATGTGATCGTCATTGCCGCTCCACAAAATTACTTTCGTGTCCATCAGCAGGCGCGCGAGCTCGGAGATCTGCACGATGTCACCGCTCGCTTCCTTGACGCCGATCACGCGCTCATCCCTGGCGAGGTCGGCAATCGTCTGCGGGAGAATGTTGACGGCGCTGCGTCCCGGCACATTGTAGACGACGAGCGGCAGGTCCGCGGCGTCCATCACGGCACGGAAATGCGCGAGCAAACCTTTTTGCGTTGGCTTGTTGTACGGCGGTCCGCTTACGAGAATTGCGTCAGCGCCAGCTTCGCGTGCGTTTTTTCCGAGCTTCGCGACCTGGGCCGTGTCACTGCCACCGCAGCCTGCGATGATCGGGATGCGGCCAGCGCTTTCCCGGGCAGCAATGCGAATGGCTTCGCGCTGCTCCTCGACCGACATGGTTGCAGCCTCGCCGGTCGAGCCGCAGATGATGAGTGCATCTGTGCCGCTGTCGACATGAAAGCCGACGAGCTGGCGCAGCACGGATTCATTGACACCGCGATCATCGAACGGTGTGATGAGCGCGACGCCGGAGCCTGAAAAGCGGGGATCCGCCATGGAGTCCTGGTTCAGAGATTGTTCAAATCCAGAATGTCGCCGCGCGTTGCGTCGCCTTCCGGATCATTGGTCGCAAGATCGCGTTCTGTTGTTTCGCGGAAATCTTCTTCCGCCTCATCTTCGACGAATGGCTCGTAGTACGAACGAAACGTCATGTTGCCGCACTTGTCGCACTTGAGGTCGCTCGGCGCAGGACCGTCATCGAACATATAGTCATGGCCGCATTCCATGCATACCATGACGAGAACGCCGTCCGTCGGCGCGTCGCCCTTTTCATTTGCCATTTGAACCTCCACGGGGCCTGGGCGGCGCCACCACGGCGCGGCCACTGAATCTATGCAGTGGCGGCGCAAGATGTCTGCCGTCTACCTTGGGAAGCATGCGAACTACGCCGACCCAACCGCAAGACCTTTTGCACGTCGCATTGATCGCCGCTCGCAAAGCGGCCGAAGTGCATCGCGCCTACGTCGGCCGCGTCCAGCCCGAAGAATGGAGCGAAAAGGGCTTTTCGGACTTCGTGACGCACGTTGACCGCGAGGCCGAAGCAGTAGTGCTCGAGAGCATCCGCGCACACTTCCCTGCGCACATGGTCCTGGCCGAGGAAGAGAGCAGTGCCGCAGGCGACGGCGCGACGGTCGACCCCTACGCACCGGGATACGTCTGGATCGTGGACCCGCTCGACGGGACAACCAACTTCCTGCACGGTTACCCGTCCTATTCCGTGTCGGTAGCTGTCGCGCTGGACGGCGAGCTCCAGGCAGGCGTCGTGATCGGCTCGACAAGGGATGAATGGTCCGCGACGCGCCGCGGCGGCGCATTCCTGAACGAAAAGCCGATCTCGGTATCACGCACGACGGACATGCACCGCGCGCTCATTGGTACCGGGTTCCCGTTCCGGTATCCCGACCTGTTGACGCAGTATGTCCGTCAGTTCGATAGAGTGCTGCGGAACACGTCGGACCTGCGCCGTGCGGGATCGGCCGCGCTCGACCTGTGCCACGTCGCGTCCGGATACCTGGACGGATTCTGGGAGATGGTACTGGCACCGTGGGATGTAGCGGCGGGTACGCTGATCATTCGCGAGGCCGGCGGACGGGTGTCGCGCCTCGATGGCGAGGAGCGCGTGCTCGGGCATGGCAGTATTCTCGCAGGAAACGAAAGCACGTACGCGCAGCTTGGAGCAATGGTGAACGCAGCGAGGGCGGAATGATCGACTGGGAAGAGCGGTTCGAGCAGGGTATGACGTGGGAGGACTGGCTCGACGGCGTGAAGTCATCCCTGAAGGACGAGTGGCACGAGCGCTATGAGAACGCGTTTCTCGATGAGGCGATGCTCGGCGATCCCATCGAAGAGACGCGTCTCATCATCTGCATGGTGTCCGACTCCTGTCCTGATTCCTGCGGCAGCCTGCCATTCATCGCGCGCGCCATCGAAGATCTCGGCCATGACATGGAGCTGCGCCTGTTCACAAAGAAGGAACATCCCGACCTGATGAAGATGCTGCTGGTCGACGGCAAAGAATCAGCACCTGCGCTCGCTGTATTCGATGAAGACTGGTCGCTGGTCGGACGCTGGGGCCCGCGTCCCGCCGGCGCACGAGAGTTGTTCAAGCGCATCGAGGGAACAATGCCGATCGGCGAAATCGACAAGGAGCTGAACCGCTGGTATCGTCGCGATGCCGGACATGAAGTGCTGTCCGAGGTGATTCCTGTCCTCCGTGGTGTCAAGCCTGCATCGCGGAAGAATCTGTCTTTGCCGGTGTATGATGGTGATGACTTGTGATTTCTTTCCGGCATCGGTTTTACACAGAGCGCACAGGGGATCACAGGGGCCACAGGGATCGTGTTTTTTGATTTTGTGATTGTTGGCATCGTTTTCTCACAGAGAAACAGAGGCACAGAGAAAGGTCAAAAACAAAGAAAACCAAACAAAAAAGCAGAAAACAAAAAACAGAAACAGGAAAATATATATTTTTTGAAATTGCTTCTGACACACGAGGATCGATCGAATAAGAGCTCCGTGGTTCTGTGTCTCTTGAGAAAACGATGATGGCCGAGCCACAATGTCA
>JBBQYT010000065.1:0-8051 GCA_038208385.1 Longimicrobiales bacterium
TCTCCACGTTTGGTTCAAGCGCCCGATCATGGACTCGGAAGGCAATCCGTTCATCGACCAGACCTACCGTTACGGATCGACCATGGGCGGCAACTTCCAGCAGCATCAGGGCGTTGAATTCAACAACCCGGTTGGCACACCCGTTCATGCCGTAGGCGATGGCACAGTGATCTTTGCCGGACAGGCTGAAGCCGGCGCGATCACAGTCGCCATCCGGCATGACCGCAAGTACCAGGACCAAAACGTCTATACTGTCTATTACCACAACAGCTCGCTGGCCGTACGTGCAGGTCAGCACGTGTCCGCCGGAGACGTGATTGCCCGCGTCGGGAACACAGGGCGCGCCACCAACGAGCACCTGCACCTCGAGATGCACGTCACCACATCGACCGACAGCGCCCAGATCGTCAACAAAGACAATCGCTTCCCCTCGTTCACCGTAAATCCCCAGCTCTGGATCGAGCCAATGCCCGGAACCGGCATCATCGCCGGCAAAGTCATGGACGCAACCGGCAAGCTCATCCCCGGCGCACGCGTATACGGCATTACACAGCCCTACCCCGAGGAAACCCCGTTCTCGTTTGCCGAGACCTACATGGATAAGGCACACTCGGACCCCGCTTACGGAGATAATTTCGCCGTAGGCGACGTACCGCCTGGCCGCTACCTGCTCGGTGTCGAAATCGCCGGCAAGAAGGTCTGGCATACGCTCACGGTGGTGCCCGGAAAGGTCAGTTGGGTCGAGTTCAAGGCGGAACCCAGCGAATAAGTATTCAACCCTTGCGAAAAATGAATACAATGTAGTATCGTCGGGTTTGTATACACGCATTGTATATGTGTCCGATTGTTGGTCACTCCCGGGACGGCGCCGCAACCGCCGTCCCGACTCCAGGAAAACCCTAAGCCCAAGAACGACAAAGACTTAGAACACGTACCCGACGATGGGAACGCGTCCTGCCTTACGTCATTGCGTTCGAACTACCTTATTGGAAGGCTTGGAATGCGTCGCACCGGTCTCTTCTTCATGATGTTGTTGGCTTTCGCAGGCGTCTCCCGTGCCCAGGCACAGCAGGCGTCCGGTGTTGGCAAGGCATCGGTTACGGTTATCGCACACCTCACGATTCCCGACATGCTCGTGTTGAGTGCAGTGCCGGCCAGGGAAAAGGCAAAGCAGGATGGCGAGTTCAAGCAGCTGGATGGCGCTCTGACGCTGTATGTGAGCGCGAACCGCAATTGGCGTTTGGTGATGGATGGCAGCTCGGCAGCGGACCTGGCATGGCGCGCAGCGTCGTCATCAACGCGTGTTCGCTCGGCCAGCTCGAACTTTGTTGTCTCAGATGCGCAGGTCGAAGTTGCGCAGGGCAAGAGCGGCACAGCGCTCCCGATCCGCGTCGACTATCGCTGGGCATCGGCCAACTCGAACGCTCAGACCCCGCCGGTGGTTTATTCGCTGACGGCCAGCTGAACCGCAGCGATTAGGGATTAGCGATTAGCGATTAGTTGTTCGTCGCTACAGAAACGCCCGGAGCTTTCAAGCTTCCGGGCTTTTTTATGTCCGCGAGAATCGTTGCGTGACGAGCGTCAAACTAATCCCGAATCGCTAATCGCTGATCGCTGCCGTTAAGGGGTCAAGTCCACACTCGTGTGATAAAGCACCTGGATGGTCGAAGCATCAGCGTGGGTCAAAACGCTGGCGGTCACGGTTGCAAACATCACGTCGAGCGGATTTGGGGAATGCTGGGCTATGCCGAGGACGTGACCGAGCTCGTGGGTGACGAGCATGGTGGCTCGCGTTTGGTCTGCTGAAGCGCTGCCGAGCACGGTGACGAGCATTTTGACGTGGCTGTCTGCCGGAGCAGCGCCAGTTACAGCGCTCGTGAATGGGAACGGCACGAGGCGGCTAAGGTCCGGAGTCGGGCAGAACGTCGTTGCCGCATTTCCGAACACTACGGGGCAGGCGGACACGTTCAGCGGGAGCGATACGTCGGACCATGTGATGACGACGTCAGCTTCACGGATGTCGCTCACGCGGGATAGTGTGAACTCGCCGAAAAGGATCGCGTTCTCCCACATGCTGGAGCCGCGCCCGAACGCCGTCTCCAGCACGACTGTGCGCGGCGCGTTCCCGCCGTTCAGGAAAACGCGCACGGCGGTGCCGGCTGGCCACCGAATGACCACGCTTTTGTCACCGGTGAAGCGCGGGACCGTCGCGAATGGATATGCGTCTTCGCGCGCAGGCACGATCGGCGACTCGCAGGCGGCGAGCGCGAGCGTCGATACGCACCCGAGCACTCCAATCAAACGATAGGAAAGTCCCATCAGCGACCCTTCCCGAGTGCGAGGCCGGCCATCAGGCCTGCCCGCAACACCGTACCATCGGACCCGCCGATCTGGCGCAACGCAGCAGTCCCGAAGCGATGCACCTGACCAAACGCTTCGATGCTGACGGCACCGAAGCTCAGCTGCGTGCTCGATCCGATGTCCGCCTCGACGACCGGTTCGAGCGTACTTCCCTGCTTGAAAATGCCCTCAGCGCTCGAGCCGTAGTGAATCGCGCCGAATGCGCCGCGCACGTACGCACGCGGAATGATCGCGTAGCGCAAACCGATGGTCCCGCTCGCGACGGTGAACGATTGGCCGTTTCCGCTGGTCGCCCCGCCATTCAGCTGGCCAACGGAGAGGCCGAAAGCTCCCTCGAGCTGGACCTTCGAGCGCAGCGCCGTGCTCGCCGAAAGCTGGATGGTCGGAGCAATTGAGGGCGTCGCGCGCGCAGCATCGACTCTATGACCCTTGCCGGCGAGGCGGTCCAACACCGATTGTCGTACGACGCTATCCGCGGCGAGGGTACTGGAAGCGGTGACGCCGAGCCGGACTTCAAAGGCCACGGACCTTTGTGCATGGACGGAGCCTGGCAGCGTGAACGCCAGGCAAAACGTCGCCGAAGTGAGAGCGGCGGCTTTATTGCGGTTTAAACGGCTACGGATCACAGCATCCCGTGCCTGAAGGCATTCTGGGTAGTAGGTTGCAGTTCGGTGGGGAAAATAACCCCGTCGCGTGTGATCAAGCGAGTCACCGGAGCGCGGAACACTTGGTCGAGGGCGTAGGTAGCAGGGGCGTGCCCGTCTCAAAGCGCCGTAAGGGTCGTGGATTCCTGGCTGCCGCCATACTGGCGCTGCAGTTCGGGATGCTCGTGTTTGCGCCCATCGCGGATGCCCGCGAGCCGCGCAACGGGCCGATCCACTTCGAGGCGCCGGGCACACGTCACCCCGCCCACAACTACGATGACTGCGCCATCTGCATAGCGATGCACCTCGTCGCGCTGCCTGGCGAATCCGCTCACGTTCCGAACGTTCGCGAATCGCAAACCGACACAACGATCTGCTATCTTCCCGACTATTGTTCACAATCCGGCCTGACGGTCTACCCCGCACGAGCTCCACCCCAGCCGCTCCAGTCGTTGTAATCAAGCACTGACATCGTTTGCAACCAGCTCGGATGGCCGCGCGTTCACGCGTTTGCCGTGCGGACTGATGCGTTCCGTTCGGAGCGCTGCGCTCGTTCGCCATCAGCCGGCGTGCGCGTTGTAGATCGTTGAACATTCATTTTAAGTGAACAATGCACGCTGCAGCCTTAGCCGCGTTCGTGTGTCTGTGCGGATCGAGCACAGCATCAACGAGCATGCAGGCAATACGGCAGGACCCGGCGCCACTGACGCGCCGGCAGGCGATCGCGCAGGCACTCGCGAACAATCCCCAGCTCGAGGCATCACGTGAGCAGATCGCGCAGGCACGTGCACGACGCGTCGAAGCGACGGCGCTGTCCGATCCCGGTCTCAGCGCTTCGCGCGATGGCCAGACCAGCGCGCTCCAGCTCGGGACAGCGGGTGCGAGCACGATCGGCGTCGGCGTCACGGTGCCATTCCCCTGGCGCCAGCATCTGCGCGGCAGGCTCGCGACGAGCGATGTGCGTGTCGCCGAATTTTCGCTGACACAGCTTCAGCAATTGATCGGCTCGCAGACTGCGCAAAGCTACGATGCACTGCTCGTCGCCCAGCGACACCAGCGCGACCTCACACTCGCCCACGACCTCGCCCTCGATTTCGTGAAAAAGACGCAGGCGCGCTTCAATGCAGGCACTGCCGCGAAGCTCGATGTCATCAAGGCGCAGGTCGACGCGTCGCAGGTGCAGAACGACATCATCTCTGCGGAGCGTGATGTCGCGAACGCGGGCGCGGACCTGAATCGGCTGCTCGGGCGCAGTATTGGTGCGCCAATCCAGCCTGCCGACTCGCTTGCAATTCCTGCATCGCTTCCAGCGATCGAAGTGTTGCGGTCCCAGGCGGCGAGCATGCGCCCTGAGCTGGCCAGCCTGCAGGCGCTGCGCGATGGCGCACGGGCAGCATCATCGCTCGCGAAAACATTCTGGCTGCCGGACCTGAGCCTCGGCCTCTCGCGCACCACCGGCGATCAGCCGACGTATTCGACGCAGATCGGATTCGGCATACCTGTGTTCTTCTGGCAGCATCGCGGCGGCGAAGTCGCAGAAGCAAATCACCATCAGCTTGAGCTGGCCGCAACCGCGCGCGACCTCTCCGCGCAGGTCGAGCAGGAAGTGCACGCGGCATATGCGGACGCGAGCACCGCGCTCAGGCAGGTGACGTTCCTCCACGATCAGCTGATTCCCGAGGCACAGGAAGCCTACCGCATAGCATCGGTGAGCTACGGGCTTGGCGGTATCTCCGCGCTCGAGGTTCTCGATGCGCGCAGGGCTTTGATCGATGCACAAATGCAATACGCCGACGCGCTTGGCGCAGCAAATGACGCAGTTGCGCGTCTCGAGCTCGCAGTCGGCGGCCCACTCTCTACGCCGGTGTCCGGAGGAAATCGATGATGTACAGAAACACACGCATTGCTGCAGCGCTTCTCGCCTGCAGCGCCCTCGCCGCGTGTGGCGAGGCGCCTGCGAAGGATGAGGCGGCGCCGGCAAACGCGACCGAGCTGACGCTTCCAGCCGCGCAACAGGCGCGCGTGCGCACGCAGCTCGTTGCAGCAACGCCATACAACGCGACAATCCAGACGACCGGAACGGTTGCATTCGATGGCGACCAGTCCACTGCAGTGCTCGCACCGATCTCTGGGCCGGTGACTCGCATTGTAGTGCAGCCGGGCGCGCTCGTCGCGAAAGGGCAACCACTCGCGTACGTGTCATCGCCGGACTTCGCCGCGGCGCTCGCGAACTATCGCAAAGCACTGGCGACGGCGCGCAATGCAAAGCGCGTGGCCGATCTCGATGACCAGCTGTTCAGGAATGATGCGATCGCGAAGCGCGATCTCGATCAGGCGCAGACGGACGCGGAGAATGCACAGGCGGATCTCGAGTCTGCAATCGAGGGACTCCGCTCACTCGGTGTGGATCCGCGTGCAGCGATCGGCGCGAACGGCGCAATCTCACAGCAGGTGGAGGGTGTGATCCGCGCGCCGATCCCGGGCACGCTCGTCGAACGTCTGATCAGTCCCGGCCAGCTGATTCAGGCAGGCACGACGCAGGCGTTCACGATTGCGGATTTGTCGAAGATGTGGGTGATGGCAAGCGTATTTCCAACCGATCTGTCGCGCGTGTCGATCGGTGAGCGCGCGGAGATCACGACAAGTGCGAGTCCGGTCGCATTCCCCGGCACGATCGACTACGTGGCTGCGCTCGTAGATCCGAATACGAAAGCGACATCGGTGCGGATCGTCGTGCCCAATCCGTCGTACACATTGAAGCGCGACATGTATGTGAATGTTGCCATCCATTCGAGCGGGCAGGACTCCGGGCTGCTGATTCCCGCGTCCGCGGTGCTGCGCGATGAGGATAATCAGCCGTTCGTGTTCGTCGACAAGGGCGCTGGCAAATATGCGCGCAAGACGATCGTGCTTGGCTCGCGCGTTGGTGACAACTACCCCGTCAGCGCGGGGCTCGTCGCGGGTGACCGCATTGTCTCCGAGGGAGGGTTGTTCCTCCAGTTTGCGCAGAATCAGTGAGCACGGAAGATGAGTTTTCGCCGGCGGAAGCCCAGGAGCGCGCGGAAGAGCGCGCGGAAGATCAGCCGTCGTTTGTGCATCAGATTGTCGCCGCGGCGCTCGCACAGCGATTTCTCGTGCTGCTGCTCACGACAATGCTCGTGGGCTTCGGCATCTGGTCGCTCACGCGCCTGCCCGTCGATGCGTATCCGGACCTGTCTCCGCCAATGGTCGAGATCACGACGGAATGGCCCGGCCATGCCGCGGAAGAAGTCGAGCGCCTGATCACCGTTCCACTCGAAGTCGAGATGAACGGATTGCCGAATCTCGAAGTGATCCGCTCCGTCTCTCTGTACGGACTGTCCAGCATCCGTCTCACATTCAAAGATGGCACCAATGATTACTTCGCACGACAGCTGGCATTCGAGCGTCTGCCCGACGCATCGCTGCCCGATGGTGTGACGCCCGGCATTGACCCACTCTTCTCGCCGTCAGGTCTTGTCTATCGGTATGTCATCGATTCGCCGGACCGTTCGGCAATGGAGCTGAAGAACATCGATGACTGGGTGATCTCCAGACACTACAAGTCAGTGCCCGGCGTTGCAGACGAGTCAGGTCTCGGTGGCGAGACCATGCAGTATCAGGTCGTGCTCGATCCCGCGCGCGTTGCAGGCGCAGGCCTGACCGTACGGAACGTGTCGGACGCACTCGGCGCGAACAACGGCAATGCAGGCGGCGGCTTTTACAGCGAAGGCGGACAGTTCTTCTACGTGCGCGGACTCGGCCGTCTGGCAACGATCGAAGACATCGGCAACGTCGTCGTGATTGTGCACGATGGCACGCCGGTGCTCGTAAAGGATCTCGGCCAGGTAGTCATCGGGAGTGCGCCGCGCCTTGGACAGTTCGGCTACAACGAGCGCAATGACGCCGTCGAGGGTGTCATCCTGATGCGCAAGGGAGAGCAGACGCAGGCCGTGCTCAAGGGCGTGCAGGCAATGACGAAGGAGCTGAACGAAAGGATCCTGCCAAAAGACGTCAAGATCCATCCGTTCTACGATCGCAGCGAGCTTGTTCGCCTCACCGAGCGCACCGTGCTCGACAACCTGTTGCGCGGAATTCTGCTCGTTGTCATTGTCCTGATCTTTTTTCTTTATGATGTACGCTCCGGACTCATCGTCGCGACAACGATTCCGCTGGCACTGCTCTTCGCATTCATCTTCCTCGATGTGCGGCATGTCCCCGCAAACCTGCTGTCGATCGGTGCAATCGATTTCGGTATTCTCGTCGACGGCGCCGTCGTCATGGTCGAGAACATCTACCGCCAGCTCGCATCACGACACGGTGAAGACTACAGCGTCACGGATGTGATCGCTGCGGCAGCAGCGGAAGTCGATCGTCCCGTTTTCTATGCTACAGCAGTCATCATCGCAGGCTTCCTGCCGATCTACGTTCTCGGCGGACCATCCGGCCGGCTGTTCCAGCCGATGGCAGACACTACAATCTTTGCACTTATCGGCGCACTGCTGCTCACACTCACCGTCGTCCCGGTGCTCTGCGCGATCTTCCTGAAGAAGGGCATCAAGGAAAAGCGGAACGTTGTCTTCGAGGCCACCAAGCGCGTCTACGAGCGCTACCTGCGCGTCTGTCTCAGACGCCCGCGCGAAACCGTCATTGCGTCCGTCGTTATTCTCGTGCTGTCACTGTTTCTGATCCCCGTGATCGGCGCGGAGTTCATGCCGAAGCTCGATGAGGGCGCGCTCTGGGTGCGCGCAACAATGCCCTACACCATCTCGTTCGATGAATCCTCCCGTATCGTGCCGCAGGTGCGCGCAATCATCAAATCATTTCCGGAAGTCACGGTCGTCACATCGGAGCACGGACGTCCCGATGACGGCACGGACCCGACAGGATTCTTCAATGCAGAGTTCTACGTCGGCCTGAAGCCGTACAGCGAATGGAACGGCAAAATACGCAACAAGCCCGAGCTCATTGAGGCGATCAACACAAAGCTCGCCATTTTTCCGGGCATATCGTTCAACTACACGCAGC
>JBBQYT010000066.1:0-8048 GCA_038208385.1 Longimicrobiales bacterium
ATCGGATGGGTGATCTGGCCGCGTCAGCGTCCCAATCTGGTTGGCGGCGGACTTGCCGCGCCCGGTTTCTCTTCGTTCCCGTCGGGACATACCGCAAAGAGTCTCGCAGTCTACGGCGTCCTCGCGTATCTCTGGGCGCGCACGACGTCATCATGGGTCGAGCGAGTGATTGTATCCGTGCTCGCTGTTGCTATCGGTTTGCTCGCCGGTGTGGGGCGACTTCGCATGGGCGCGCACTGGCCGAGTGACATTGCAGGAGGCATGGCATTTGGGATTGTGATGTGGGTGGTGCTGGTAGTTGCGCTCTTCCGGGCAGGGCAGGTCACAAAAAGGTCGGTTGAATAATGCGACGCATGACAGGAATGGTCCTGCTGTTCTCTGCGTTATTCGTGCAGAGCGCCGCCGCCCAGTCCAACACTACGCAGACGAATCCGGCTCGTCCGTTTTTCACGTATCAGGATGGACTGCTGGCGGTCGTGTTTGTGGCAGGAGTGGGCATAGCCGCGCAGTTTGACAGAGCACTCGCTCACAATCTTCAGGAACAGTCGCGTCAGGAGAATCGAGCGCTGCATAAGGCGGCCGGTTTCTTTCGGTTCATGGGGCAGCCGGCGCCGCAGATCATTGGCCCCGCGCTGTACATCACAGGGCGACTGACGCACCAACAGCGGATCGCTTCGCTCGGTCTGCACGGTACGGAAGCGATGTTGTTGAGTACGATTCTGACCGGGGTGCCGAAGATCGTCATCGGTCGTGCGCGTCCCTATGTGTCACACGACAGCAGTCCGTCCGATTATGCATTGCTGCGCGGGCTCAAGGGACGTGACTATCAGTCATTCCCTTCAGGTCACGCTACGACCGCATTTGCAGTCGCATCGGCTGTCACGGCGGAGTTCAGTCATTGGTCAGATGGCAGCGGTTGGTTCCCCGCGTCGAAGGTGCTCATCGGTGCGACCATGTATGGCGGAGCGAGCATGGTCGCGCTGTCACGCATGTACCACAATGACCACTGGGCGAGTGATATACTGGCAGGCGCGGCGATCGGAACGTTCAGCGGCATCAAGGTTGTCCGCTACAATTACAGACATCCGACTAACCACGTTGAAAGATGGTTTCTCTCGTTCAGCCTTTCACCAGGATCAAACGGTCGGCGTGAACTGAGCGTTTCAGTCGTCCCCGTGGTGCAGTGATGCTAAACGCGCGCGTTCGGTAGGCATGTGCTCGAACTCGTGATCGCAATTGGCGGTGGCCTCGGTGCGCTGACGCGATATCGGGTCAGTCTCCTGGCGCAGGGCAGTACGCCGTTCCCGTTGGGCACCTTTCTGATCAACATCACGGGATCGTGTTTGCTCGGTTTCCTGATACGATACCTCGAAGGTACCGCGATCGCGCCCGAATGGCGAGCGTTTTTCACGATCGGATTTTGCGGCGGATACACCACGTTCAGCACCTTCAGCTACGAAACAATGCGCATGCTTCGCGATGGCGAATGGTCGCTCGCAACTACCTACATTTCCGGTAGTTTTGTGCTGAGCCTCATTGGCGTTTTCGCGGGATTCTCTCTGGCGGGTGCAATCCTTCGCGGAAGGAGATAGGAATGCAGCATTCATTCAACGGCGAGCAAACGCTGCTGCGCATTTTCATCGGCGAGCGCGACAAATATGAAGGAAACCCGCTCCACGAGGTTCTGCTGAAGTATTTCCGCAAACACGATTTTGCGGGCGCCACCGTTCTGCGCGCTATCAGCGGGTTCGGTGCTCATGCAAAGATTCATACCGACAAGATTCTCGACCTTTCGCTGGATCTTCCGATCGTCGTGGAAGTCGTCGCCCCGGAGCAGCAAATCAAAAGCGCCCTTGCGGATCTGGATATGATGATCGATGGCGGAATGGTGACGCTCGAACCGGTTCACGTGATACTGTACAGGCCACATGACCTGACAGACGAAGACCGCTCGTCCAACCGCATCGAGGGACTCGATCTGGACGATGGAAGACAGCGATGACGGCCGCAGCGGTGAGGGGCTCCTTTTGTGTCGAATAGTCCTGTGTTCCAGGATTGACGTGGTTAACGTCGCTCCCCGTGTCTTCGATAGAGACCGGTGGCCAGCTGACCGCTTATCATGCGCTCCGAAAACGATGTTGGAGCTGTTCGGTACACGGGTTCTCAAGCGGTCTATACAATAACTCAGTTGCGCAGTTCTGGAACGACCATCCCGGATACGGGGTCGACACGTTTGGGATCACCGGACGATGTTGACCCACGTGGTCGTAGAATCGGTCAAGCAAGTCAACAAGGTTGAAGACACGCCGCACTTCTATATGTGGTTGGAGGATCCCTCCATCTGCACGGGCAACGAAAAGGAATTGAGATCCGTATCCTATGGCGAACGCAATCGGACGTGGTAGTCTTCCTGCCGGGATCCCCTGTTTACTTAAAGCACAGCAGCGACGGCCAGCCTTGCGTAAAGACTCGATCAACGCGGGTGCTGCATACCCGCAGTGTGTTGCATGCCCGCGGAGTGTTGCATGCCCGCGCCGCGTGCGAGTGCGATGTGGTGGCGGGCGTGATGGTTGCCTTCGGCAAGTAGACCGATGAAGCCGAGGCCGCGAATCCGTTCGACCAGCTTCGTGTCATGCGGATCCTTTGCCGTGAAAACGACGCGCGCGCCGCCGGGAATCTTGGACACTGATGCGTGAAGGCCCGAGTCACCCTCGAGACTCATTGCGTGCGATGCGGACATCCTGCGAATCGATGCGGTCGTTCTGCCGGTTCCGGTGACATCGGATGCGATGCCTCCATCGATATTTTTATCGACAACGGTCGAATTCATTGTCACTTCATTCATGTCGATCAGGTGCTTCCGCAACCCTTCAATGTCGACTTTCGACCAATTGGTTGTGGGGTCGGCTTCGAGCAGTCGGACAACTTCTGCGATGGCGCCGTATGCGGCCTGGCCGGGAAGCGTCGGGAGCTGCGCCTGTTGCGCTGCGAGTGCCGAAGTCGCTACGACTATGAGAGCGGCAGCAATCACGTTGGTGCGTAGTATCATTTGGAGAATCTCCGATGTATGGAACGTCAAAAGCCTGTAAGCGATAGATAGCGTGCGGCCCCTTCGGGCGAAGCGACTTTAGTCACACTCCCTTTTGGAGCACCGATCGTCTCCCAATGATACCGTTCAGCACACTCAAGGCGCTCGACATTTTTCTGGGTGTACCGGGTAGCGCGATAGAAGCGCTGGCGAAGCGCGGGGTGGAGCTTGCCTTTCCCGCCAATGCGGTGGTGTTCCTGACGGGCAGCGAACCGAGGGGCTGGTACATCGTCATTGAAGGCTCTGTTCGCGTGGTGCGCGGGAGTGGTGGAAGGCAGCACGTGATCCATACCGAAGGCGTGGGCGGTACGCTGGGCGAAGTGCCTTTGTTCACCGATGGCACTCATCCCGCAACCGCCCTCGCCTCACAGCCGACACGCTGCGCGCTGTTCGATCGCGCAGCGCTCGAGGCCGCGATCCGCGAATCACCGGAAATTGCGTTTCTGCTGGCACGCCGTCTCGCGCTGCGCGTAGAGAGCCTCGTCGAACGGCTGCACGAACGATCATCGCAGAACGTGCAGGCACGCGTGATCGAGTTTCTTCTTGCTCGTGTCGCTAACCGCGAAAACGTGATTTCGCTTGGAATGACGCAGCAGGCGCTGGCGGAAGAGCTGGGCACCGTGCGCGAGGTGATCTCCCGCGAGATCCGTGCGCTCGTGCGGAAGGGCTTGATCGAAGCGCTCGGTGGTGGGCGTTACCGGTTGCTGGACATTGCCAGTCTGAATTCGATTTCTGCGAGCGAAGATTAGACAGAATGTGTTAAACTGATGTCCTGGCCTTCTTCACACCTCTCTTTCAAGCCTCGAGGCCGTCATGCCGTATGCGATCGGAATCGCGCTGGGACTCGTTACATGCGTGCTGGCGAGGGTCGTGGGGCTGGATCGCGATCGTGCGTTTTATCCGACGGTCGTCATGGTCATCGCAGCCTATTACATCCTGTTTGCAGTCATGGGCGGGTCGATGAACGCATTGATTGTCGAGTCCGTGGTCATGACTGTGTTTTTCGTCGTTGCGATTATCGGTTTCCGATCGAGTCTCTGGTGGATTGTCGGCGCGCTGGCAGGGCACGGCACCTTCGATCTCGTGCACACGAGCCTCATCACAAATCCGGGCGTGCCGGTTTGGTGGCCTGCGTTCTGTATGTCGATCGATATTCTGATGGCGGGTTTTCTTGCGTGGCTGATCATTGGGCGCCACGCTGCGGCTACCGCACGCACGGTACCGTAAACAGAAACGTGCTTCCCTCGCCCACGCGGCTTTCGACCCAGATGCGGCCGCCATGCGCTTCAATGATTGCCTGCGCGATCGATAGTCCAAGCCCGATGCCGCGCCGGTCCGTTTTGTCGCCCTGAAAAAATCTTCCGAATACATGCGGTAACTGCTCGGGCGGAATTCCTGGTCCCGAATCGGCGACGGCGAACTGCACTTCTGCTTCCGCGGCCTCCGCTCTGATTTTGATTGTTCCGTTCGCTGGCGTGAACTTGATTGCATTGCCGACGAGATTCGAGAAGACCTGTTGCAGGCGCGCCGGGTCGACGAGAACGCGCTGCTGGTCATCGTCAGCGCTGACAGTGAGGTCAATGCAGCTTGCTGCGGCGAGTGGCTGAAGCATGTCGAGCACATCCTCGAGCACGGTTGCGACCGGCTCGGGTCGTGCCTCGATCACCAATGAGCCCGTGTCCATGCGACGCACGTCGAGCAGGTCCTGGATCAGGTCGTTCATGCGCTTTGCAGCGCGCTGAAGGATCACGAACTGTCTGCGCTCGATGTCGGTGTGTCCTTCCGTCATCAAGTCCTGCAGGAAGTCTGCGCCCATGACGATTGTGTTGAGTGGATTGCGCAGATCGTGTGCGACAACACCCAGCATCTCATCGCGGGCTTTTGTGGCTTGCTGCGCCTGGTCGTAGAGCTGTGCGTGCTCGATGGCGATTGCGGCCCTGCGGGCGAGGTTTTCGGCAAGCGCGAGGTCACGCTCGTCGAAGCGACGTCCTGATGTCGACATGATGAGTGTCAATGCAGCGAACACGCGTTCTCCAACAATCAGCGGGACGACGATGCCGGACCGTATGTCGAGCTTGCGCAAAACCGCGGCGTGCGCTTCATCGTTCGCATAGGAGTCGATCATGTCTGGCGGGCAGTCGGGAATATAGATCGTTTCGCCGGTCCGCAGCACTTGCATGATCGGATGATTGTCGCGGACACGCCCTTCGGTGATGAAGGCGATCTGCCCGAGCAACGTCTCCATCTCGGGATCGCGGTGCGCGAAGCCAAGGCGCTCGAATGTGCCGTCCTCGCGGGGCGCGTAGACCAGCGTCCAGTCTGCGAAGATGGGCACCGCGACGTGAGCAAGCTGCGCCATTGTCGTGTTGTAGTCGAACGACGAGCCCAGTATGCGCGTTGCTTCGGCGAGGAATTCCATCTTTTGTTGCTGATCCTCGGCTTCGGCACGCGCCGCCTGCTCGAACGCGAGGCGAATTGCCTGCGCGTCCATTTCGCGCCGCTCCGTGATGTCGCGCACCGTTGCGACCTGCAGCGGCTTGCCAGCCATCATGATCGGGCGCGATGTGATCTCGACCGGAAACGTCGAGCCATCCTTGCGCCTGACCTCGATCTCCATCGTCTCCTCAGATATCGAGTGCGCATCGATCAATAACTCGTCGCACTCCGCCTTGGTCGCGATCAAATCGAAGACATTCTTCCCCACCAGATCGCTCAGCTCGTATCCGAACATCTTCAGCAGGCTGGGATTTGCATCGATCAGTACGCCGTCGGCGTGGACCAGAATGCCTTCACGGGCAAGCTCCGTCAGTCTGCGAAACCGCTCGTTGCTCTCCTGCAGCGCTTCGCGAGTACGCGTTCGGCCTGTGCTGATGCTCAATTCGCGCGCAATCAATTCCACAGTCCGCAAAAGCTCCTGTGCATCGGCTTCGGTGTAGATGTTGCGGCCATAGAACTCCATGACGCCGCACGGCGAGTTGCCCGTGTAGACGATGAACGCGAGTGCAATTCGGAGTCCTGCGTCGAGTGCTTCGCCGTTGCGGCCTTCGTGCGGCACAATCCGGAGGTCAGGCAACAGCACTGCAGCCTCCTCGCCGGCCCAACAGGTGCCTGCGGCGCCGTTGCCCTTCGTGAGCGGCCGCGTCCGACTGTTCTCGATGAACTCCGCAATTGCCGGCGATGTGTGATGCGTGTACACCTGCTCGACAACGAGCGCGTCCTGTTCGGGAGTGGTACGCCAGCTCAGACCAACTGCCCAGTTGAGGCTTTCGCAAATCGCCTGCAGGACGCGCACGGGCTCGTAGCCACTTGCGCCTGCATTCGCGAGGACCTGTGACACCGCATATTCGGCGGCGAGGCGCTGCTCGCGCCGTTTGCGGGTGGTGATGTCGACAAGAACGACAAGCGTGGCGGCTGCTTCTGTTTGTACAGGTGCTACAGTTACCTGCACCCAGATGAGCCGGCCATCCCCGCGGATGAACCGCGTTTCGAGTGCCGCGTAGATGCTGGTATCCGTTCTGATGCGGGCGCACAGCTTTCTCCAGCGGGTGCCTTCGGCAAGCTCGAGCGAGCAGGGATCCATCTGTTCAAGCTCGCTCTCGGAAAAACCTACGAGCTCGCACAACTCGCGGTTGACGCTCAGCCAGCGCCCGCCCTGCGTGATCTGGCCGACGGCGACCTGCGTCTCCTCGATTGTGGTGGATTGCAGCTCTTCTGAAGCAGTCATAACAGCCACTGGATTCACGACACACCTTCCATGGTTGGCACTTCCTGCGTGCGGACGTTTGCACCTGTGATGACGAGCATGATGTCATCTACGAGGTCACGAATGGCTGCGACATTGGCATTGTACATCTAGAGCTTGTGGAGCCAGCTCGAGGATCTCGCAGGCGATTGTGCCTGTTGCGGCAGCGACGTACAGATTGGTGATGTCATCGACTTCGCTAATCGGGAATTCGGACTGGCGTGATGCAAGTGCGAAGAGCGCGCCGCGCACCTTGAAAGAGCCTGTCGGCAGCTCCGACTCGAGCTTCAGGAAGACGGGCGCACCGAGTCGCTCGGCGAGAAACGTCGCTTTCACCAAACGCGTAGCGGGAAGCTTCAGGCTGAGAAACGCGCGTGCGTGATCGATTTGCAGCATGCTCGGAATCGCTGACATCAGGAAATCTTACGCCGCCCGGCTCTCGCAAAATGCTTTCACTGCATCCAGATCCTTCTCGATTGCGCGCCTGACCAGTCCGCTGATGAGAAAAACGAGCGCTCGCGTAGCGAGGCTTTTTGAATGCGCATCCATCCGCATCGTGAGTAAAGTCTTCTCGTCTGCCGGGCGGACTGTAAAGACTGTGTCCCAAACGGTCCCCTGGCTGTCTGCGACGAGGCGCACATGATCGTTCTCGACGAACTCCGTTACGTGCAGCTCTGTTGTGTTCTCTTTCCCGTGCAGCAGACGCGTTTCGCGAAATCGTGTGCCAAGACCTGTTTTTGTCTCCGACAGAAACTCGACTTTGACGATGTGCTGGAGGGCCTGTGAGAACTGATTGACGTCGGCCACTGCTCTGAACACGACATCGACCGGAGCTGCGATGGACCGCTTAACGATTGTCGTCGACATGCCGCCTCGCGGGAAGGTTAGGCTGAGCGTGCAGGTTTTCCTCGACCAGCTTCATGAGTGCAAAGAGCGTCTGATTGACAGGCGTCGGCACACCGAGCTCGGCGCCTTTGCGTGCAATAAAGCCATTCAGCGAATCGATCTCCGTCCTTTTGCCCCGCTGGATGTCCTGCGCCGTCGATGATAGTGCCGTCGGCATTGTAGGCCCAAGATCGATTGCAGCCTGGACGAAGTCCCGCTCGGGAAAACGTACACCCGCCGCACGTCCGACGGCCAGAACTTCCTCGACTGCGCTGCGCAGGACGGCGCGCGTTGCGGCTTCAACAGGGATTTGTCCGTACCGTGCCATCGTGA
>JBBQYT010000067.1:0-8014 GCA_038208385.1 Longimicrobiales bacterium
AAGGCGTCTGTCAAGCTGGGGCGATCAGCCGAGCGCGAACTTCCCGGTAACGTCCGTGTCGGCAGGACCCGCGAGCAGGCGGAACTCGTCCTGACGCATCAGCGGATCGTCGCGGATATCCAGCTCCAGGTGGTCGGTCCGCTCGAGGCGACGCAGGAAATCCGGCTCGTCCTCGAGAATGTGCATGGCCACCTGCGGGTGCATTCGGATCGTGAGCTTCTTCTGCGAGCCGTCAGCCGACACGCGGCGGACAGCGCGCTCGATCCGCCGGACCACAGTCTCAGCCCTGAAAACTCGCCCGTTCCCGCCGCAGTATCCGCACGGCTCGGTCAGCGAGTAGTAAAGCGATGGGCGGACGCGCTGGCGCGTCATTTCGACGAGGCCCAGCTCCGAGATCTGGAACGCGCGGGTGCGCGCCCGGTCGCGGGCCAGGTGTTGGCGAAGCTCCTGTAAAACGCGGTCCTGGTTTGACTTGGTCTCCATGTCGATGAAGTCGCAGACGACGATGCCGCCCACGTCACGGAGCCTCAGCTGCCGGGCGATCTCACGCGCGGCGTCCAGGTTGGTCTTCAGGATGGTCTTCTCGGGGTCCTTCTTGCCGGTGTAGCGGCCCGTGTTGACGTCGATGGAGACGAGGGCTTCCGTCGGCTCGACGATGATATAGCCGCCCGAGGGCAGGTCCACGCGGCGCTGGAAGGCCTCACGGATCGAATCCTCGACGCCATACTTGTCGAACAGCGGCTGCTGCTCCGCGTACAGGTGCACGCGCTCGAGCAGCTCCGGACCCACACCCTGCAGGTAAAGCTTCACCTCGTTGAAGACTTCTTTGCTGTCGATAATCAGCGCGTCCACTTTTTCGGTGAAGACATCGCGGATGATGCCGCTTGTGAGCTTCGCTTCGCGATGGATCAGCGACGGGGGCCGGGCGCTTTTCGCCCGCTTCTGGATCTTCTTCCAGGTGTCGTGGAGGGTGTTGAACTCGCGGGTGAAAATCTCGCGCGTCAGCTCTTCGCCGACGGTACGGATGAGGACGCCGCCGGCGCCCTCAGGCACGACTTCCTTGGCGATGGTGCGAAGGCGCGAGCGCTCTTCGCGGTCATCGATTTTTCGGCTGACGCCGATGTGGCGCGAGCCGGGCATGTAGACCAGGAATCTGCCGGGAAGCGATATGTGCGAGGTGACGCGCGGGCCCTTGGTGCCGATCGGCTCCTTGGAGGCCTGTACCATGATGCGCTGTCCCTTTTCGATCAGGTCCTGAATCGGCGGGAAGCGATCTTCCTTCTTTTCGCGCTTGTCGGGCTCGTCGTCGTCATCATCCTCTTCATCATCTCCGATGTCCTTTGCGACATCGGAGACGTGCAGGAAGGCGGCCTTGTCGGTGCCTATGTCGACGAATGCGGCTTGAATGCCCGGGAGTACTGCCTGGATGGAGCCAAGATAGACATCGCCGACAAGACGTTCATTGTCGGGACGATCCACCATGACTTCGACGAGAATGTCATCTTCCAGAATCGCCACGCGCGTTTCGTGCGGCGTGGCGGAAATCAAAATCTCGCGCTTCATGTTGTTGGTTCGCTTGTTGACTGCCGCCGGCCGTGATCAAACCGCGCGCTTTCTCAGGGCGCGCGATTCGTGGCACTGCGACAGGCCGAACCCCGGTCCGTCTGTCTACGAACCGCCGGCGTCTTCGCCGGCAGCCTCGCGGAACAAATTTCTAGCGATAACCATGCGCTGCACTTCGCTCGTGCCTTCGCCGATCTCACAGATCTTGGCGTCACGCATCATTCGCTCGACCGGATATTCGGACGTATAACCGTTTGCACCCATGAGCTGGACGGCACGGGTCGTCGTGCGCATGCACAGCTCACTGGCGTAGAGTTTGGCCATTGAGGCCTGTTTGCTGAACGGCTTTCCCTGCTGTTTGAGCAGGGCGGCGCTGTAGACCAGGTGGCGTGCGGCCTCGATTTCGGTTGCCATGTCGGCAAGCGAGAACTGCACGCCCTGAAAGTCACGCAGCGTCTGGCCGGCGCGCCTGCTCGTACTCGCGAATTTGAGTGCCTCTTCGAAAGCACCCTGGGCGAGCCCAAGCGAAAGCGCACCTATGCCGATGCGGCCGGAGTCGAGCGTCTTCATGAAGTTGATGAAGCCCTCGCCCTCCGCTCCCAATCGGCTTTCTTCCGGCACCACCGCTTCCTCCAGGATAAGCTCGCGCGTGTCTGACGCACGCCAGCCCATCTTGTCTTCCTTCTTGCCCGCGCGAACGCCCGGTGTGAACGGCAAGAGCTCCGGCGCGTGACCGATTCCTGCCCGATCCGCCGCCTCCCGATCCGTCGTTTCCTTCGTGACGATGAAGCTGCTGATTCCGCGCGTACTCTTGTCCTTGTCCGTCACGGCCGTTACCACGAAGATCTCACCCACACCTGCGTGCGTAATGAAAATCTTGCTGCCGTTGATCCGATAGCCACCGTTCTCGCGCTTCGCGAAAGTGCGCGTTCCGCCCGCATCGGATCCTGCTCCCGGCTCCGTCAGTCCGAAGCCGCCCAACACGCGCCCACTCGCCAGCAGCGGAAGATACTGCTGCTTTTGCGCCTCCGTCCCAAAATTCAGGATCGGCGACGTTCCGAGCGTCGAATGCGCGCTGATCGTGATCGAGTGGCTCGCATCGATACGCGCCAACTCCTCGATCACCATAATGTAGCTGATCGTATCCAGCCCCTGTCCGCCATACTCCTGCGGCACGTTGACTCCGAAGAGTCCCATGTCCGCCATCTTGCGGACGTTCTCCCACGGAAAACGGCTCTCCTCGTCCGCAGCGCGGGCAATGGGAGCAATTTCCGCTTCCGCGAACTCGCGGACCTTGTTGCGGAGCTTCTCGTGTGTCTCGTCGAAGTATTGACTCATACGCCCCGGGAAATCACCGCACCTGCCACTCCAATGAACGCAATAACTTACTGAGGCTCAACGACTATCGAAAGAGGCCACGATCGCCTTCAGGAACGCAGGACCATACTTCGCGAGCTTGGCGGGACCAACGCCCGAGATCTGTGCCAACGCATCCTCCGTCATCGGCGCATGGTGCGCCATCTCCTTCAATGTCCTGTCCGAGAACACCACATACGCAGGCACTTTCGCCTGGCGAGCCAGCTCGCCACGCAGATCCTTCAACGCCGACATGATCTTTTGCTCCTGCATTGTGAGCTCGAGCACCGCATCATCGGTGACAACTGAACGCACTCGAACGCGCCTGACCTGCGTACCAACAGCGCGCAACGCCGTACCCGCCGCCTTCTTCACCCGCCGCACACCATCCTCGCCCTTTCGCTGGGGCGGACCAAAGCCGGGCAGAATTGGCGCTTCCTTGCCGAGACATACATCACAATCGCCACAGCGCTCCATTGCATCCGGATCGCCGAAATAGCGCAGCACGTATCCGCGCCGGCATTTCGTTGCATAGGCGTACGACTGCATGCGCTGCAGGCGCTGCTCTTCGAGCCTGCGGCGCGACTCGATGTGCTGCCAGTCGACGGGCGCTGTGCGCGCGTTGCCGAGCATCTGCCAGCCCTCGCGGCCCGGCCACGGTCGCCACTCGAGAAACGCACGCTTCTGCAATTTTTCCAGTGTGTCGTTGGCTTCCTGGCCTTCCGCACTCATGCGCGACAGCTCGCGCCAAGAGACTTCTACACCGCGATGCAATTCGCTCCGATGCACCTTCCACAGTTCGCGCAGCAAGTGCAGCTCCGGGGCATCGCGCGTGGCGTCCAGGTCCGTGCGAATTCGTTCTGTCGATGCAACGAGCCGAATCCAGGGCGGTCCGCTCTGACCGACGAGCTTTCGCGCGACGCCCTGCTCGCTCAGGATACGCAGGATCGATCCGACCTGCTTGTCGCCCTTGGCGCCAGTCGATGAACGCGCGATCTGATTTGCATCCGCATTGACGACGCCGTTCTCGTCCGCGCTGCGCTGCAGGGTGGCATATACGCTTTCGATGGCTTCGCGCGGTGGATGCGACTGGTCCATGAAGAAGTCGTGCGTGAAGCGATCCTTGTACGCGTGAATCAACACGCAGTCTGCATGCTCGCGATCGCGCCCCGCACGGCCCGCTTCCTGGTAATAGGCTTCGAGCGAGCCCGGCATGTCGTAGTGCACGACGAGCCGCACATCGGGCTTGTCGATGCCCATGCCGAACGCGTTGGTTGCGACCACAACGCTCGCGCCGCCCGCCATGAATTCATCCTGCAGGCGATGTCGTTCGGAATCCATCACGCCAGCGTGGTATCCTATGGAGCGAATGCCGCGGCGATTCAATACGTCGGTGATCGCGTCCACGCGCTTGCGCGTTGCGGCGTAGACGATCGAAACGCCGCCCTTCCCTTTGCGCTGCTGCAGCAGCTCGACCAGGATGCGGTCTTTTTCCGCTTCCGTGCTGGCGCCGAGCACATGCCAGCTCAGGTTCGTGCGATTGAACCCGCGCGTAATCGAAACCGCGTCCTTGAGGCGAAGCTGCTTGATGATGTCTCTGCGCACTTCGGGCGTTGCTGTTGCCGTGAGTGCGATGGCCGGACAGCCGATGCTTTCGCGCACCGCCCCCAGTCGCAAATAGCTCGGCCTGAAGTCGTGTCCCCACTGCGAGACGCAGTGCGCTTCGTCGACCGCAAACAGCGCAACCTTGATGGACTTGAGCCGCTCACGAAAGGCAGGCGCTTCGAATCGCTCGGGCGCGACGTACAGCATCTGCATTTCGCCGCGCTCGACGCGCTCCAGCCTGCGAAAGCTTTCCTGCAGGGGAAGACTGGAGTTGATGAACGTGGCGTGCAGCCCGACATCGTCAAGCGCGTCGACCTGGTCTTTCATGAGCGAGATGAGCGGAGATACGACGATCGTTATGCCGTTCGGGAGCAGCGCCGCAGGAATCTGGTAGCAGAGACTCTTGCCACCTCCCGTCGGCATGAGCACCATGACGTCGCGGCGCTCGAAGACGGCAGAAATCGCATCTGCCTGTCCGCCGCGAAAATCATCGTATCCAAAATGCGCACGCTGGAGAGCGCGTGCCGAGTCGAGCGTTGGTTCCAAGTGATGCCTTGCTGCGAGTGCCGAGTTCGATAGTCGAGGGTGCTACCCTTGATGATTCGTGCGGATCCGGGGGCGAGGCCATGGTTACCTGGGACGACTCGGCTTCATTCCGATCATTTATTCACCGCGGAAGACGCGGAAGACGCGGAAGTTCTTCATGAGGCTATCCGCGTCTTCCGCGTCTTCCGCGGTGAATAGATGTTAGTTAAACCAACGATTACCGGACGGGACCGTGATCCCAATCCTGGACGCTCGAAATATTCGGTGTGCCTTTCCAGCCAGTGAACCCATCCATACGCAGTGCCCAGAAGCCGGTGTTGATGTCGCTCACGACGATCAGGCCGTCGGCATTGCGTACATCAAGCTCCATTGCACCATTGAACACGCTGTTGCCGTGCAGCTGGGTCTCACCGCCCCAACCGGTTTCATGTGCGCATTCGCACGTGTAGTACCAGCCGATTGTTTTCGGGTTTGCAGGATCGCTTACATCGATGGCTTGCATGCCGTCTTCATAAGCCGCGGCAAACACGAGCGGCCAGCGCACTTCGTGATTGTGCGACAAATCGCGCCAGTCGGCAGTCCAGGCGCCGACGGGCCGGCCGACGTTCTTTGTATTTCCATCCAGAACAGGCTTCATGTCATACAGCTGCAGCGGCGAATGCTGAACCTCGATCTGCGTGACGGCGTAGCGCGCATCCGGTGACGCGATGATCGTATGACCGCGATTTACAATGCCGCCGAGACCTGGAATCGTAAACAGAAACGCCGGCGTTTCGGGATGCGTGACATCGTATACGTGAAAACCGCCGGTGCCGCCGCCATACAGCTTGTCCTGCTTTGTGGCTGGATCGTATGCGACGTAAATGTCGTGATACGCGGACCGGACTTCCTTCAGGTTCAGGTCCGGAACCGGCACCTTACCAATCAACGCGGCCTCACCCGCACCGGCGACGAGCTTATCGAGATCGTAGATGCGTGCATGCGGAGCAACGCCGGCCTTTCCGGTTCGCACGGCGCCAAACAACAGCGCGCGCCCATCGGAGTGTTTGTATGGAAATACGCTGATGAATCCGTCCGGCACTTCCGGCGAACGAACCCGCGCGACTTCCTTCACCTTCGATGCGTCCGGCAGCCCGGTGACATCGAAAATGACTGCACCGAGATCCGAATCGGGGCCCGCCGGTCCGAACACGGTCGACTTGATGTAGTAGTAGCGACCGTGCGACTTGAAGTACTTCCCAGTCTCGCCACGCCCCATGACATGCTGCGCCGCGTTCTCGATCTGCCAGGTGTAGATGATTTTCGGTTTTGCCGGATCGGCGACGTTGATGACGACAAATCCTGCCTTGTCGCGCCAGAGCGGCACGTACACGTAGGGCCGCGACATCTCCTGCTCGATCTCGATGCCACCGACGTAGAAAAACCCGCCGAGCGGGAGATTGGAGAGCGCATGGACGTTCGGGCTGCCGCCTTTTTTCAGGATAGCGGAGGCGGTTTGTGCTGAAAGCGAGGTGCCGAGCGCCGCAGTTACACATAATCCGGTGATCAAATGTCGTGCGGTCATCGTCCTCCTTTGGGTCACGTGGTCAGGAATGCTTTCGTATTCACCGCAGAGGCGCAGAGGCGCGCCGAGCCTTCGCAGAGGAAACTAACTCGAATTTCAATTTCGTACTCAGCGCAACTCAGCGGACCTCTGAGGCTCTGCGGTGAACAGACCTCTACGGGTCCCGCCTCCCGAGGAAACGCAGCACGACGCCAATCCCAAGTACAATGATGGCAATGACCACCATCCAATCGCGTCCCGACAACATGCCGGCGAGACCCACGCCACCACCAATGGCGAACAGGATCACCTTGGGATAAAAGAACCGATTGTTGGCCTGGGTGTCACGCGGAGTCCTGAACAATCCCATAAACGACTACTTGGCTTTACGACTCTCAAGGAATTCGCGCACACCGTTCTGGGTGTCTTCGGTCATGCGCGCAATCACGTTGATTTCGGCACCGCGCGCAATGGCTTCCTCGAACGACAGTCCATCCATCCCGTAGAGCAGTCGCTTGGTCAGGCGAAGGGCAGAGCCCGAGCGTGTGGAAAGCTGTTGCGCGTATTCCAGCGCATCGAGCTCGAATGTTTTCGCGGGGAAGATGCGATTGATGAGTTTGTGGTCGAGTGCTTCCGCGGATGTGATGCGATCGCCACGCGCGACGAGCTCGAATGCGACTTTCTCGTCGCACGTGCGGCGCAGCAGCGCCATCACCATTGCCGGCACGAAGCCGAGGTGGACTTCGGGATAGCCAAAGAGTGCGTCATCGCTTGCGACGACAAGGTCGCACGCAGTGGCGAGTCCCGCGCCACCGGCAAATGCATGTCCGGTCACTGCGCCGACAATGGGCTTGTCGAGACGTCGCATCTGGATGAACAGCGCACCGAGTGAAGCTGCATCGTCCAGATTTTCGATGGGTCCCGCACCAGACGCGATGCGCTCGAGGTGCGAGAGGTCCGCGCCGGAGCAGAAGTCCTTGCCCGCACCGCTCAGCATGATGACGCGCACATCATCGTCGGCTTCGGCAACGGACATGCTGGTCTTCAGCTCGGCGATCGTCACATCATCGAGCGCATTGCGCTTCTCGGGGCGATTCAGGACGATGCGTGCAAGCGCACCATCGCGCTCGTAGCGCACGCGCTCGTAGACGTCGCTCATGCGCTCGTTCCGTCCGGCACGTCGATCTCCATGCGGAGAAGCGCCGTCGAAAATGTCTTGCCTTGTGCATCGTTCATCAGTGACATCGTCCCGCCGCCATCCAGCGATTCATGCAGGAGGAAATTCAACGCACAGAGATTCGGCAGCTCGAAACGTTCGACTTTGCCCTTCACGAGATCGCCAAAATGGGCTTTCACGCGCTCGGTAGTCACGTGCTCGACGAGCAGATCGTAATGCTCGGA
>JBBQYT010000068.1:0-7922 GCA_038208385.1 Longimicrobiales bacterium
TATACTTGTTGAAGCGCGCGTCGCCGCCGAGCGGACCGCCGCTGAAGTCGGCCTCGATCTCCTGCTTGGTGCCGACGGTCGGGAAAAGCGGGCTGTCGAGCGTGTTGCGCACCAAATTCAGCGTGACGGTGCTCTGAATTCCTGGCGGCAGGCCGAACAGGTTCGCATTCGTGCTATGCTCGAACTGCGTATAAGACGTGCGCGCGAGCGAATAGCCAAGGAAGAAGCGCGTGCGGCCAGACCGATCGGACGGCACCGGCAGACCGAATCGAACGCTTGCTCCGGTGCGGCGGCGTGCGCCTTCCTGGAACTGGAAGAAGCGGTCGCGCGAGCTGAACAGTGACAGCGAACCGCTGATGAGTGACTGCTTGATTGCCGGATCTGTGTAGCTCGCCTCGAGGTTGTTCGAGAACTGTCCGAACTCCCAGCGCAGGTGCCCGGCCTTGGCCTGCCCGAACAGGTTCGGCTGGTCGTACCCAAGGAAGCCTGCGACGCCGGTTCCACCGCCAAGCGCCGTACCGAAGTTGATCGAGCCCGTCTGTTTTTCCTTCACTTCGAACGTGATGTCCACGTCGCCCTTGTCGTTCGGCTCGATCTTGGGCATCGGAATGGGCGACTCGAAGAACCCGAGCGCCTGCACGTTGCGGTAGCTCTGAATCAGCAGCTCTTCACTATACGTGTCGCCGGGCAGAAGCAGAACCTGCTCGCGCACCACGCGCTCGTGCGTGAACGTATTCCCAGTGATCGTCACATGCGCGACGTATGCAGGATTTCCCTCCTGCACTTCCCACGAAACGTTGACGACCTTTTTGCCCGGAGTCGTATCCTTGTCGATGATCGGCTCGACGTGCGCGTACAAATATCCGGAGTTGCGATACAGCTGCTCGATCTTCTGCGTCGCCGCATCGAACGATGTCTTGTCGAAGACCTGAATGCTGTCAGGCTTGCTGCTGCCGAACTTCAGTCCGCTCAGCAGGCCACCCTTCTGCACGTCGAAATATCGCTTGAGCTCTTCGGACGGATAGCGGTGATTGCCGTGCACATCGAAGTTGCCGAGCTGGTACTGGGGCCCTTCTTCGACGTGAATGACGAGACGCGCCTTCCCCGTCTGCTCATCGACCGCAACGGAATCACCCAGCACCTGGAAATCGATGTACCCGTTGCCGCCGTAGAAGGCGGGCAGGTTGTCCTTCAGGTCTTTCGTGAGCCGCGCGTCATCCAGCTGGCCGCCGCGGAACCACAAAAAGCCTTCCTTCTTCGTATCGAGGGCGCCGCGCAGCTCATCATCCTTGAACATATTGTTGCCTTCGAAGTCCACTTCAGCAATCGCGACACGCGAGCCTTCCTCCACATCGAACACGAGACGGCTCTCACCCGGATACTCGGGCATCGGCTCGAGATGATGCGTCAACTTCCGGACCTCGAATCCCTTTTGCACGAGCTGCTTTCGCATTCGTGCTTCCGCTTCCACTACGCGACCCGGATGGAAATACGTCGCCGGCTTGATACCGAGCGTGTCCGTTACCGATGTCCCGTGGAGATGCTCGAGGCCGCGGAACTGCACGTCCGCAAGGAACGCCTGCTCCTCGACCTTCACGATCAGCTTTGCGGACTGCGCACCCGGAGGGCCATCTGCGTAGACCTGCACGTCCTTGAAATTGCCAGTGGCCCAGAGCCGCTTGATTGCGTTCTGAATGCCACGGAAATCCACGGTGTCACCAACGTTGAGTGCAGTCAATGCACGCAATTCTTCCTCGGACTGACGTACAGCGCCGCGCACAATGATCGAATCGACTCGTACGCGCGGGGCCCTGCCACCCGGATCCGTCGTGGGCTGCTGTCCAAACAGAACGGCGGCGCCTGGTCCAGCCAGAGCCGCCGTGGTAAGGGCCGCCAGAACGACGGCCCTTCGCATCACGGAGATGGTTGCTACGATGTATTTCATGTCTTCGTTGACGAAAGGACCTTGAAGTCGAGTGCCTTGCCCTCAGGAGCGACATCGACCTCGATGTCCTCGCCGTTCGAAAGCTCGGTCGACAGGATTTTCTCCGATAGCGGATCCTCGAGAAAGCGCTGGATCGCACGACGCAGCGGACGAGCACCAAACTTCTCGTCGTACCCGTGATCGACCAGGAACGCGATGGCCGCGTCCGTCAGCTTCAGCTTGTGGTTCTCCTCCGCCAGACGATTCTCTACTTCCTTCAACATAATATGCACGATCTCGGCGATCTGGTCGCGTGAGAGCGGGTGGAACACGATCACATCATCGACGCGGTTCAGGAACTCAGGGTTAAATGCGCGCTCGATCTCTTCCTTCACGCGATCCCGCATCACTTCGTACGCACTCTCATCCGAACGCTGATGGAAGCCCAGCGACTTGCCCTTCGTGATATCACGCGCGCCGAGGTTCGACGTCATGATCAGCACGGTGTTCTTGAAGTCGATCACTCGGCCGTAGTTGTCCGTGAGACGTCCTTCGTCCAGCACCTGCAGCAGGATGTTGAATACATCCGGATGCGCCTTTTCGATCTCGTCGAGCAGTACAACCGAGTACGGACGGCGACGCACTGCCTTCGTCAGCGTGCCCGAATCCTCATAGCCAACGTATCCCGGAGGCGCACCGATCAAACGAGACACGGAGAACTTCTCCATGTACTCGCTCATGTCCACGCGAATCAATGCATCGCGATCGGCAAACAGAAACTCTGCAAGCGCACGTGCAAGCTCCGTCTTACCGACACCGGTCGGACCGCTGAAAATGAAGCTGCCGATCGGACGCAACGGATTCTTGAGGCCCGCGCGGCTGCGCCGGATCGCACGGCTGATCGCCTTGATCGCCTCATCCTGACCGACCACGTGCTGGTGCAGCTCATCTTCCATCTTGACCAGGCGCTCCGTCTCCGCCTCGCGCAGACGCGTCACCGGTACGCCGGTCCAGCGGCTCACGATGAAAGCGACATCCTCCTCGCTGATCACCGGGCGGTGCGTACGGCGCTCCTGCTCCCACTCTTCCTGCTTGCGACGAATGTCCGCCTGCAGCTCGCGCTCCTCGTCACGCAGCTCCGCTGCCTTCTCGAAGTCCTGATCGCGAATCGCTTCATCCTTCTTGGCGGCCAATGCCTCGAGCTGCTCCTTCAGGTCCGCGACTTCGGGCGGCGGCACCTGTGTCGCCAAACGAGCCCTGGCGCCCGCCTCGTCGATCACGTCGATCGCCTTGTCGGGAAGGAAGCGATCCGTGATGTAGCGCTCCGACAGCTTGGCGGCCGCAGCAAGCGTCTCATCCGGAATGACGATCTTGTGGTGCTCCTCGTAATGCTTGCGCAGCCCCTTCAGGATCTCGAGCGTCTCGTCGATGCTCGGCGGATCGATGATGATGGGCTGGAAGCGACGCTCGAGAGCGCCATCCTTCTCGATGTATTTGCGATACTCGTTCAGCGTCGATGCGCCAACGCACTGCAGCTCGCCGCGCGCAAGTGCAGGCTTCAGCATGTTCGACGCATCGATTGCGCCTTCCGCTGCGCCCGCACCAACCAGCGTGTGAAGCTCGTCGATGAACAGAATGATGTTCTTGTTTTGCGCGATTTCGTTCATGATCGCCTTCAGGCGCTCTTCGAACTGGCCGCGATACTTCGTGCCCGCGATCACTGCCGCCATGTCGAGTGCGAGCACGCGGTGATCCTTCAAGCTGTCCGCGACCTCACCCTTCGAAATCAGCTGCGCCAATCCCTCGACGATTGCCGTCTTGCCCACACCCGGCTCGCCGATCAGCACGGGGTTGTTCTTCTTCCGGCGTGACAGCACTTCCATGACGCGCTCGATCTCTTTTGCGCGGCCGATCGTCGGATCCAGCTTGCTCTCGCGAGCGAGCTCCGTCAGGTCACGGCAGAAATGATCGAGTGCCGGCGTCTTCGACTTTTTCTCACCTTTTGGTGTAGGCGCCGCGCTGCTCCCACCAGTCCCGGATGGCTGAGAAGGGTTCACGTCGCTGCCGAGTAGCTTTAAAGTCTCGGCACGCGCCTCTTCGAGCGATACGCCGAGAGAATTCAGAACCTGCGCCGCAATGCCCTTCTCTTCGCGCAGAAGCCCGAGCAGCAGGTGCTCCGTGCCGACGTACGAGTGGTTCAGCTCGCGCGCTTCCGCCATCGCATACTCGAGCACCTTCTTGGCGCGCGACGTATACGGCAGCTCGCCCAGCGCGATCGTAGCCTTGCCCTTCCGGACCGATTCCTCGATCCGCTCGTGAATCTGCTCTAGATCCACGTTCAAATTCATCAATACGGCAGCCGCCACTCCCTCACCCTCACGAATGAGGCCGAGCAGGATGTGTTCGGTGCCGACATAGTCGTGTTGCAGACGGATCGCTTCCTCGCGCGCCATGGCGAGTACCTTCCTCACGCGATCCGTAAAGTTGTAATTCATGGACGCCCTCGTCGCCGGAGACCCTTAACCCTTGTAACCCTATCCGCCACCCGCTGAACCACCTGCCAAATCGTTATCTGCTGCGACGTGTCCTTCGGTGGCCAGAGTGCGGCGGACGTAACCCGCACGATGCAAATCACTCTCCGCTTCGGAGAGGGCTCGTCCCGCCGCCTGCTCCAGATGCGCGGCTTGTGTATAAACCATGATTTTGTTGAGTGTATATACCCGAAGATTCGGCAGAATGTTCATGCTTACACCGAGCCGAACACCACTCAACAAATTCATAACTTCATCGAACGAAAGTGACCGCGCATATCGGAGCAAACCGTAGGCCCGCCAAATCTTATCTTCGATCACCGTCGGCGCATCCCGCATCAGCACGCTGCGCGCCTGCGCCTCGTACTGGATCACCTGCGCCACGATCTTCTGCAGGTGGTCGATCAGATCCTCCTCGCTCTTCCCGAGCGTGGTCTGGTTCGACACCTGGAAAAAGTTGCCAACTACTTCTGAGCCTTCACCATACAGTCCGCGGAACGTCAGGCCGACCTGGCTGAGCCCCTGCAGTACCTTGCCGATCTCCTTCGTCAAAACCAGCCCGGGACGGTGGATCAGGATCGATGCGCGCAGTCCCGTCCCGACATTCGTTGGGCAGCTGGTCAGATACCCGAATTCCGGGTGGTACGCAAGGGGAAGCTGCGTGCCCAATTCCTCGTCCAGCCGGTCTACGAGCCGATAGGCTTCATGGAGGCGCAATCCGGACAGCAGACACTGCAGCCGCAGATGGTCCTCCTCGTTCACCATCAGGCCCAGCGTTTCGCGCGGTCCGAGCATCAAACCGGCGCCGCGTGCAGGCATGTCCCCGCTCTCGCCGGCCAGCTCACGGGAGATCAGGTGACGCTCCAGCAGCACATGGCGCGACAGGCTCGTCAACGCGCCCAGCTCCAGAGACACGCCGCCTCGCAGCGTAGGCGCCAGCTCAGCGGCCCGCCGCACCTGCTCCAGAATCTGTTCTCGCTCACCCTCGCGGAGGCGGGTCCCGAACGAGTGCCCCTGCAGATTGCGGGCAAGGCGCAGACGCGTGGACAGCACGATGTCGGAATGAGGTCCGCTCGCCTCGAGCCAGCCCAGTCCGAAATCCGCGAGCGCTGTGACGTCGACCATCAGACCGTCGCTTCCAGGTTACGGATCATGTCCCTGATCTGGGCTGCCCGCTCGAAATCTTCACTCTCTACAGCACGGTCCAGCTTGCGCTTGAGTCCCGCGAGCCGCTCCTGCCGGTCTGCACTGCTCGGGTCCGGCGGCAGGTATACCTTGCCGACGTGCTGAGTGCCGCCGTGGAGGCGGCGCAGCAGACTCTTCAGGTGCGGCTCGAACGCCACGTAACAATGGGAACAGCCCAGCCGGCCCGTCTTCTTGAAGTCTTCCATCTTTGTGCCACAGAACGGACAGGGTCCGGACGCCGTTGCCGTCTCCGGTCCGGAGGCCTTGCCCATCTGCGCAAGAAAGTCAGTCAATGGAAAATTCCCGACATTGTGACCAGGCTCGAGTCCTTTTTCCGCAGCACACTTCTCACACAGATGAAACGTACTCATCTGGTTGTTGACGATTTGCGTCAAATGGATGACGGCTTCGGACTCGCCGCAGTGATCACACACCATGAATAACGCTTAAGTCGGGTAAAAGCTGCGCAGTTGACCTTCTCTGACCTGCAGTACGCGGTCAGTGCGGTCGGCCAGCTCGCGGTTGTGTGTGGCGAGGACCATCGCCACGCCGTGTTCGGCCCGCAAGCGAAAAAACATGTCGTGAAGCTGCTCACTCGTATGGCTGTCGAGGTTTCCGCTGGGTTCGTCGGCAATCAGCAGAATCGGATTGTTCGCCAATGCCCGTGCTACGGCCACCCTCTGCTGTTCGCCGCCGCTCAGCTGTGACGGACGGTGTGATGCGCGTGCGCCGAGGCCCACTTCATTCAGCAGCTCGGATGCGCGCGCGCTCGCCATATTCGGAGATACCCCCGAGATCAAAAGAGGCATCATCACGTTCTCGAGCGCGTTGAACTCGCGCAGCAGATGATGAAACTGGAAGACGAAGCCGATGGCCTGATTACGCGCGTTAGCGAGCTCCTTCTCGGACAGCGTCGCGAGGTTTCTCCCCGCGAGAATCACCTCGCCCGTTGTCGGGCGGTCGAGTCCGCCCAGCAAGTGCAGCAGCGTCGATTTGCCCGAGCCGCTCGCTCCCACGATCGCGATGGCTTCTCCCCGCGCAACCTCGATCTCTACCCCTTCGAGTACGATCAGCTCGCTGCCGTCCTCCTCGATGTACACCTTCCGCAGTCCGCGGCCGACAAGCACCTGCTCCCGCGTCGCGGCAACAGACCCATCCGCGGTTCCGACTGGCTCGTCTGCTGAGCCGGGCTGCTCAATCATGGCGGATTGCTTCGACGGGCAGGAGGCGCGACGCCCGCCGCGCCGGATAGATCGTCGCAACGAATGCGATGCCGATGCTCGCCCCGATGATCATGATCACATCCCACGGATCGAGAGCCACGGGCAGCGTATCGAGGAAATAGACATCGCCTGGAATCGTGATGAAGTGGTACGTGTCGAGCAGCCAGACCAGAAAGAGTCCGCCCGCCGCACCGAGAATCGTCCCGATGAATCCGATCGCGAGTCCCTGCAGCATGAAAATTCGCAGAACGGTGCGATCGCTCATCCCCATCGATTTCAGAATGCCGATCTCCTTGGTCTTGTCCGTCACGACCATGATCAGCTGGGTGACAATATTAAACGCCGCGACGACGACGATCAGCAACAGGATGAGACCCATGGCGATCTTTTCGAGCTTCAACGCAGAGAACAACGAGGCGTTCAGCGTCGTCCAGTCGTTCGTCCAGTACGGATATCCAAGCTCCTTCGAGATTCGGTCTCCGATGTCCTTGGCCTGCCATGGATCGTCGACATTCACAGCAATGCCGCTGATCGTATCTGGACCGATGCCCAGCATCTCCTGCACCGCGGGAATCGTCGCATACATGTTCTGGCTGTCATACTCGTACATGCCCGTCGTGAAGATGCCCGCGACCTCGAACTGCGCCATGCGCGGCACCAGCTCACCGAGTGGTCCGCGCCTGATGTTCTCGAACGAGCCGATCGTCACGAAATCACCCGGGAGCACACCGAGCTTGTCGGCGAGCCGCTTTCCAACGAGCACTGCAGGCTTGCCGGACACGGTCCTTGCAAGCGACAACTTGCCGGCCTTGATCTGCTGCTCGACAACCGTCATCGGCTTGTCACCGCTCGGATCGATGCCGTATAGCGTACCGGGCTGCGCGTACTCCGAGCCCGGAGTCACCGCAACCTGTGTCAACACGAAGGGCTCGACGGAGTGAATGCCCGGGCCGTGCACTTTCTGCAATACGGCTTTCCAGTTGCCCATGCGGAAACCGCGGCCCTGCTCGAACACGAAGATATGCGGATTGCTGCCGAGGATTTTTTGCTGCAGATCAC
>JBBQYT010000069.1:0-7919 GCA_038208385.1 Longimicrobiales bacterium
AAACGCGACGCCAACAAGGATGACGGTCCGCCGTCCGGCGAGCTTCCACCAGGCACCGGCGTGTAAAACGAAAAAACGGGGATTCGCAATCGCGGATCCCCGTTTTCTCACTCTGTGCAGCCAGCCCGCCAGCTAGACGCCGTCCGTCGATGGCGGCTTCCGCGACATATAACGCACGGCCATCACGACCAACCAGATCACCAGCGCAATCGGCGCCAGGCGCCACATCACGAACGCCGCCACGCCCACCAGCATCATCGCAATGCGCAGCGCAAAGAGCGCGGCCACGCCGATGATCACCCACGTCACCACCCTGCTGAGGCCGTACGGGCTTCCACCCGCGCTGCCATCGCCTGTCGACATGCTCTCCTCCGCCTTGGACACTCGTCCTCACATCCTGCCAGTGACAATCTCTACGAGGAGGGGCTGGCGAAAGATTCAGACGGGGTTCCATCGCCCCGGTAAAAAGGTGCGATGCCAGCACAAAAGTAGTGGGCAATCTGCCGTTATTGCGGATGTGTGCTGCCGGTTACTGCGTGTATCCAACCAGATGGATGACGTGCGGATGTGCACAGGTACTCACTTTATGACGACCTGGTGCGTCGATGTTCGCGTTTTGGAGGTGCGCGGAACGGCAGTTGCGGCCTTACGCACGCCTCCGGTTCCGTAAAGCCCCTCCCTGCCGGAGCTGTCTGCCACAGTACCCACGTGTCCTTCTTGCGAAGATGCAGGGCAGAAGTTGGGGCGCACATTGAGGAGATTTCGCGCCTATGGCCATTCGTTACAGTGTCCGAAAGCTTGGTACTGCGGTCAGCCGTGAGCTGGACGTCGCAGTTGCCGTTGCACGTGAGGAAGTGCTCGAGATGCACACTGCACAGCTGCTGGAGCTGGTCGAGCTCAGCAGCGGCCGTGTCACTGCAGAGCGCATTTCCGACATATACCTGCGTCTGCATCAGATTCAGGAAGCGGAAGCAGTCGTGATTCGGAACCGCTCACTGGCGGTTCTGGGTTTGCGTTCGCGCTCGATCCGGACGGACGCAGTTGCAGTGCTGGAGCTGCCGCCGGCGGAGAATGGTGCCGAAGCACCGCGCGGACCGTTCAGATTTTTGCGCGAGCGTTTTCGTGGCCGCGTGCACAACGAGCTGCGCCGCTGGGTCGAGCTGCACACCGGACGCGCGGAGCTCGCACTACTCGAGGTGCACGTGCGCAATGCACTGCGCGTCGTGAAGCTGTTGTCCGAGCACGGTCCAATGCACGATGCGATTCAGTACTATCGCGAGCGTGCAGGTGTCCGCGATCAGGTAGGTGAAGTGATTTACTGGACTGTGCTGTCGCGTCTCAGCGAAACCGATTTGCCCGTACAGGGGCCGGTCACGCTACCGAACATCTCGGACATTCCGCTCGCCGGCGAGGCGCCGCGTAAGCAGAATGCAGTGGGGAATGGCGCTGTCAGTGGAAACGGCCCCGGCAATGGCACCGGCAGCACGAACGGCAATGGCCGGCGGGCTGCTGCGGTACGGACGCCGTACCGGACCGTCTAGAAGGTTTCCACGGATCGGTTGAACGTAGAAGAGAACACAAAATGCGTTGTGTGTGGTGTGTGGTGGGGGTGTGTGCGATTGTTTTTCGAGGGAGTGCGAGAGCACTCCCTCACTCGTTATACTGACGCGCTGCTCAACCTGGACCCTGGGGGTTCATTGGCGACGTCGGACGAAGGCAGGCGCGTCAACGCGCATTTCGCATGCATTTCACTCGGCACATGGCTCGGCATTCACGCGCTCCGCACTTACGTCACAATGGCGGTGTGGAGCCTCGGTGATGTCCTCCCGGTAGCACTCAAGGGCGTTCCGCCCGCACTCATCTTTTTCATCGGCCTGTTCGCATGGCCTGCGCGCAAGGCATTCGGTGGCGCCCGTCCTGCTTTTCGTTTTGCGATAGCACTCGCCGTGCTCGCGATCCTGCGACAGTCCTCACTCACCAGCGCGTCACTCGCAATCGGGTTTTCATTCGCTGCATGGATCGTCTGGATGTGGTGGCTGCCTGCGGCGATTGAAAGCGCTGCGGCAGACAATGCACTGAGTGTCATTGCGCCTGCGGCGATGTGCGGCGTCGCACTGCAAGTCGCGCTGCAGTCCGCACTGCACGGTCTCGATCTGCCACTCTGGCCCGCCTGGCAAAACATCGCCGTCGCGGCAGCGATCGCGATGGCATTCGCATATGCCAACCAACTGGCGCACCGCGATCGCACGATTGCAGACGAACAGCTCTCCGCAGGCGCCGCACGCGGGCTCATCGCATACGGTCCCTGGTTCTTTCTCCAGCTCACACTACTCGCAAGCCTCGGACGAATCGCACAGGCGATGGGGTGGTCGCAGACAGCCGCGGCCGCATTCCTGACTGCATCATTGTTGCTCGGCGCAGCGGCGACGCTGTTCGCGCCAGGTGTCCGCGTGCGCTGGGCGCTCGGCATCTTCGCGGTGTTGTGGCTGCCCGTGCTTTACCGCGCCGGCTCGCTGGCACTCTGGCTCGTTCCCCCCGCGCAGATCACCCTCGCCCTGCTCCTGGCTGCCGCGTTCACGGCAAACGATACCGCGCTGAAACGCCTTTCCGCTTACACCGGTGCGACGATCGGCATGCTGCTGTTCTTCGCCTTTCTGTTCGTGTTCTACACGTTCTACGAAGTCCCCGTGCTGTGGCCCCTCGCCATCGCGGTCGTGATGACTATGGGTGTCACGACTGCACGCGCACAGCCCCATCGCCATCGCCTGCAGCTGTATGCGACGGGTGCACTCATCACACTTGGCGTGGCTGCATCAGCGCTGCACAAACCGACGCCGGCAAAACTCGATGCCGCTCCTGCAAACCTGCGCGTCATGTCGTTCAACGTGCACCAGGGCTACGACTACCTTGGACGTCCATCGCTTCCGCGCATCGCCCGCACCATCGAACAGGCTGAGCCAGACCTCGCGGGCTTACAGGAGGTGGACCGTGGCTGGGATATACTCGGCGGCAATGATGTCATCGGCTGGCTGCGCTGGCGGCTGCCGATGTACGACGTCACGTACGGGCCGACACACAGACAGATGTGGGGCAATGCGATCCTGAGCAGGTACAGCGTGGTCGCGCGCGGATCGGGCCCGTTTGTAACGCAGGCCGCTTCGTTCCACTACGGTTTTGCGTGGGTGCGGATCAACACGGCGGCGGGGACAACGTTGTTCGTGACGGCGCATCTCGCACCGCACCTTACCGGCGGGACACCCGAGAGTCGCGCCGCACAGGCAAATGAGCTGCTCGGGATCTGGGGGAGAAAGTCACGTACGATGATTACGGGAGACTTCAATTCGGATCCTGATGATCCTGCGATTCATCAGACTGCGGCGAGCGGTTTGCTGGACGCGGGCTCGTCGATAGCCCCGGGGAAGGCCCACACGAGCCCCGTGGACGCGCCGCGGCATCGCATCGACTACGTGTTCGTGGCGCCGGACGTCGCGCTTCTCGGCGCATTTGTGCTGCCCTCGCTGGCATCCGACCACCTGTCGGTGGTCGCCAATGTGCGACTGAGGTAAACCCTACTCGGTATATGCAGGCTTGTCACGGAAGTAACGCAGCAGCTTCATCACCATCCAGATGATCAGTGCAATCAGCAGCAGCTTGAACACGACTGCGACCATGAACACGAGCACTGCGCCCACAACGCCAAAGATCATCTTGGCGAGGGTTACACCAATCACGGCGATAATAGCGCCGCCAATTGCCTTTGCTGCGAAATTCATTGTAAGCCTCCTGCCAGGGTCGACATCGTCGCTGAAACCCTTACGCGCGGGCAGTGCGGCAGGATTCAGGCCCCTGGCCTGCTGCATGGGCCGTTGTTGCGTAAGTGTGCGCTGAGGGGCAGCTTGGAGCCTTAGGACGACGTCCACCCACAGAGGCACAGGCATGACGACTGGAATCATACTTCTGAATTTCGGCGAGCCGTCGGATGCGACAATGGAGAGCGTCGTTCCTTTTCTGGAGCGCATCTTTTTCACCAACGCCTCCCTCGAAAGCGGCGCCTCGCCGGACGCGGTGCGGGCGCGCAGCCACGAGCTTGCGGTGCAGCGCGCGCCGGGGCTGATTCACGAATACGAAGAGATTGGCGGCTCGCCGCTGAACGTGCAGGCGCAGCTGCAGGCCGAGGCGCTGGCATTCGAGCTCGAGCGGCGCGGCCACAATGTGCGGACGTATGTAGGCATGCAGTTCGCCGATCCATTGATTCCGGAGGTCGTGGATCGTGCCCGCGCTGATGGCGTCGATCGGCTGATCGGTTTGCCGGTATATCCGCTGTGCGGTCCGTCGACGACGGTTGCGGCGCTCGAGCAGCTGGCGGCAGCGGTTGCCGCCGTCGAATGGGATGTGAAAGTCGATGAAGTGAGCGGATGGCACCGTCATCCGGACTACATAGCGCTGCGCGGCGATGCGATTCGCGAGACCGCGCGCAAAGCAGGCGTGGACCTGAACGCGCCGCGCACGAAGCTGGTGTTTTCAGCGCATGGCACGCCGATGAAGTATGTGCATTCGGGCAGCAGGTATGTTGAGTATACGGAAGAGAATTGCCGACAGATTGCGGATGCAGCAGGTGTTCGCGAGTACGCGCTGGGTTACCAGAACCACAGCAACCGGCCGATCGAGTGGACACAGCCGCCGATCGACGATGTAATCCGCACGATCGATGCGGACGTTGTGGTTGTCGATCCGGTGAGCTTTCTGCACGAGCAGTCCGAGACGCTCGCGGAGCTGGACATCGAGCTGCGCGAAGTTGCCGACGAAAGAAAACTCGGATACCATCGCGTGCCGATTCCCCACGATGATCCGCGCGTCGCAACCGTGCTCGCGGATCTCGTAGAGTGGTTCATGGTGCCGGAGCCAACAGGGCCCGCGCCCCGTCGGTGCACGTGTCGGGCTACGGATAGAACCTGCTGCCTGAACGGTTCGGTTGCGCGTTGATCAACAGGTAATGCAAGAACAGCAAAGGGCGTTGTGAGTGGTGCGTGGTGTGCGTGGTGTGCGATAAAGTCACGCACGCACCGCTCACCACACACAACCCACAACGCTTTCTTTTGTTCTTTTCTACACTCGCGCGATTACTGTGATTTCCACGAGCACTCCATGGAGCTGGCAGCCGATCGTCGTACGCGTCGGGAATGGCGGCTTGAACTGCTCGCGGTAGACCGCGTCGAACGCCTCCCAGTTGCCCATATCGGTGAGGAACGCGCTCACAGAGACGACGTTGTCGAGCGATGTGCCGGCGGCTTCGAGCACTCGCCGAATGTTGTCGAACACGCCGCGCGTTTGTTCTTCGACAGTGTTTCCGAGCAGTGCGCCGGTCTTCGGGTCGCGGGGTACCTGTCCGGATGCAAACACGAAATCACCCGCGCGTACTGCCGGCGAGTAGGCACCTGCGGGGCGCTTGAATTCTTCGGACAGAAAAAGCGGCTGGCAGCTGCGTGCTTCGCTCATTTGTCATCTCCTGTGGTTGTGTCATCAAGGCCGAGAATCTTCAGCAGTACCAGCGCGTTCGTCGATGTGGCGAGGCCGTCGCGCAGGTCGTAGTCAAACGTCATCTTCGGCTTTCCATCCTCGTATGTCACCTGCTCGCTGAAATGCTTCAGCAGCGCCCGTGGTTCCAGCTCGCTGCCATCGAGCAAAGTCAGGTCGTGCGTCGACACCGCTCCGATCGCGTGCGCGGACAGCAGGTGCGCGATGATGCGGCGCGCTGCTATGCGTCGCTCGGCCGTGTTCGTGCCCTGCAGCATTTCGTCCAGCAGGAACAGCACAGCGCGATCATCGGGCGCACTGCGCGCAGCCTCCACGATCTGTTTCATGCGGCGCAGCTCCGCCATGAACAGTGACACGCCTTCGACGACGGAGTCCTGCTTGCGAACCGCTGTGTAGGGTGCGACAGGCGTCATCTCGAGCGACTTTGCGCAGACAGGCGCACCCGCCTGGGCAAGCACTGCATTCACTCCGATCGAGCGCAGCAGGGTGCTCTTGCCCGACATGTTGGAGCCCGTCAGCAGCATGAACGTGCCCGCGGGTCCGAGCGTCACGTCATTGTCGACGCGCTGGTCATCGCGCAGAAGCGGGTGTCCGAGAGACTCTGCGCTGAAGCGCGCGCTGCCCTCCGCAAAATCTGCATAGCACCAATCCGGATGGTCATACGCAAGCGTTGCGAGCGAGCAGGTCGCTTCGATGCGACCCGCTGCATCGAACCACGTGCGACAGCGCGCGCCCGTGCGCGTCTGCCAGCGCTCGAGCGCGAACAGCACGTGAAAATCCCAGAGCAGCACGACATCGATGATGACACCGATCATCGACAGCCGCAGGTCGGCGAGGTGAGAGAGGTGGAGGAGTGTGCGGATACGGTTGTCTGCGCGCTCGCCTTTTGTGCCGAGCGCTGCCTGGTCGCGCACGAGCGCCGGCGAGCGCAGCTGCTCCTGCGCCATGCGCGCGAACAGCTCGGGATAGCCATCGAACATGCGTTCGTTCTCGAACGCGCGTCGCAACGTCGCCTGGATGCGTGCGCGGGTGCGCAGCAGGAACACGAATGACAGCGCGGCGGGCAGTCCCCAGAACGATGCGCTGACTGCGCCCGCGCACTGCGCCACCATCAGCCCGATGGTTGCAGCGGGCAGCAATCGCGAGATCCAGATCAGGAGCGGCTGCGTGCTCAGCCACGGCGCGTCTTCCGCCCAGCCGAGGAACGAGTCGAGCGCGCCTTGCGACATCGATGTCGTCGCCTGGGAAAGAACAGCGATCTCGGCACGCATCTCGTGCAGTGGCGCGAGCTCCTTGATGGCTTCCTGGCGCGCGCGCAGCTCGTCCGAGGTGCTCGGGTCAAGGAGCCAGTCATCGACGGTGCGCGTTCCGGCAGCGGTGGCTGTCGGTCCGAGCAATTGCACGAGCGAGCCGGCGCCGTACAGATCGAGGTCCTGCGCGAATGGATGTTCCGCGGGCGGACGCGACGGCAAACGCGCGGGCAATCGCGACCAGGCACGCTCGAGGCGGCGCAGGCCCAGGCGGTACATGACGGCGAGGGCGCGGTACCAGCGTTCGCGCCGGCGGACGCGCGCGTGGAGGACGTAGAAGATGATAAAAGCAGCGCTCGCAGCGAGAGCGATGATGACCGCAAGCTGACTGCTACGCTCCTGCGCGAAGACGCCCGCAATGAGCGCCAGCAAAAAGGCGGCGAGGCGTGCGTTCGACATGGCGCTCGACCGACGCGCCTGTTCAGCGGCGCGCTCGGCAAAACGGTCGGCATGCTGCGTATAATCGTCGAGTGGACGGTTTTGGTCGCTGGGCATTGGAGGGTGGAGCCTATGGGGCGGGGAGGCGTTTGAAAAGGTCGTGCCGACTCCGTCAGCGCGGATCCACAGGAGTCCCTGCCTAAGCGCGATTGAAGGTCAATGGGACGTCGGCCTCGACGGGAATTATCTCTTGTGCGTATGTTGTCGCGCGCCGAATGGCATCTCGAGCGAACAGAGGACGGTTGCCGTGAACGAGCGGAAACCCGTGACGATTCTGTGCCTGGCCAGCTTTGAAAAGGGTCAGGATTTCATGCGTGAATGCAAGCAGCAGGGTGCACGCGTGGTGCTTGTCACATCGGAAAAGCTGGCGAATGCGGATTGGCCGCGCGACAGCATCGATGAAGGCTTCTACATGCCTGACATGACGCAACGCGATCATCTCATCAATGGTGTCAGCTACCTCGCCCGCAGCGAAGACATCTCGCGGATCGTCGCAATGGATGAGTACGATCTCGAGATTGCGTCGGCACTGCGCGAGCATCTGCGTCTGCCCGGGATGGGCGAGACGACAGTGCGTTATTTCCGCGACAAGCTTGCAATGCGCATCTGCGCGCATGATTCGGGCATTCTCGTGCC
>JBBQYT010000070.1:0-7887 GCA_038208385.1 Longimicrobiales bacterium
TCCGCACGCATACGGGACGCCTGCACACCGGCATTGCGGGCGCATCGATGGGCGGCCTCATCAGTCTGTACGCGTTCTTCCACAATCCCCAGACATTCGGATTCTGCGGTGCAATGAGTCCATCACTCTGGTTTGCAAACCGTGAGATCTTCGACTACGTCGAGATGGCGGACTTCATTCCCGGACGGATTTACCTGGATTGCGGAACGCAGGAAGGAACGGAAGAGATTCGCGATGTTCGTCGCTTGCGCGACATACTGATGAAGAAAGGTTACAGCTCGAATCGCGATGTATTGTGTTTGGTCGAGCGAGGAGGAGGCCACAATGAAGCATCATGGGCGAGGCGATTGAGACTGGAGTTGAATTTTCTGTTGGGGCTGGGCGTGAGAGCGCGAGTTATTGCGAGGATCGAATGAAACCGCCGCATCGATAAACTCCACAAACAGTCGCCGTGTAGCATCGTCGGTATCGATCAGCGTTTCGGGATGCCATTGAACTCCAACCGCAAAACCTTTCCCTCCAAGCTCAACGGCTTCGATCAATCCATCGGGCGCAAGAGCGCTCGCATTGAGTCCTTCTCCCAGACGCGCGACGCCCTGATGATGCATGCTGTTCACGTGCGCTTTGGTCGCGCCATAGATTTGCGCGAGGCGGGAATCGGCCTGGATTGTGATGTCGTGCGCAAGGAAGTCGCGAGCGAAGCCGGCATTCGGGAAATAGTCGTGCTTGATCGCCTGCGGATGCTGTTCTGTGCAATCCTGCACGAGTGTGCCGCCCAGTACGACGTTCATGACCTGCATCCCGCGACATACGCCGAACAGCGGTTTGCCTTCAGCCATCGCCCAACGGGCAAACAATAACTCGACTTTGTCGCGCGATGGATCCGTCGAGCCACAGAGGTCGTGCCGTTCAGCGCCGTAACTCGCGGGATCGACATCCACACCGCCGGCGAGGAATACACCATCGAGGTGGTCGAAGATGGCGCGCAGCGTGTCTTCGTCATCATCGAGGAGAGGCACCATCCAGGGCACTGCGCCAACGGAGGCGAGGGCAATGAAGTAGCGATGGTTCATCACCCACGAGTGAGGCAGACCCTCGGGAATGCCATCAATGACTTGCAGCGTCTGCGTGGGGACGCCTATGACAGGCCGACTATGCACTACGACTCTCCGAAAACCGTTGACCCCGTCCTGTGACGGGCGCAATTTGAAATATAATACCGATCGCCTGATTCCCCGACCGGTGGCTCTGAAAAATGTCCGTTTTCACGATCTTTTGCCACGGCACCGCCTCCCATCGGGACAGAACGGACGGGGAGATCGTCGCGACGTTTGGCAATGCAATGCCGCCTGGTGACGAATATCGCACGTTCCTGATCCTGGATGGACCTGGCGCGACGGGCAAATCGACGCCGATGGCGGGGACGTTCAACTGGGCGAGCCGGGACCGGACAAGGAAGGCTCGGTTCGGCAACAAGGAGATGGGCGATGGATCTCGCGCCTGGCTGGCGGGCGGGATCATCAGCGGAACGGGTTGGGATGACAACGTACGGCACGCGATTGTGACGATTGCGAACCTCGAGCCATTGCCGGAGACCGTAAATCTCATCGGCTGGAGCCGGGGCGCTGTGACGTGCCTGAAGATCGCGGACGCGCTGTACGATCCATCGACGACGGAAGGTCTGTTCCGCCAGATCAGGGTGAATATCTTCGCGGTCGATCCGGTCGCCGGCGGTGGCGCGGGTGTTACGGAAGATACGCGCCTGATCACGGAGAACGTGAAGAACTACATAGCGACAATCGCGCAGGATGAGCGACGCGGTGGGTTCAAGCCGCAGGATGTGAATCGTCTGCAGATACAGAATGCGAGTGAGAGCAACGTCGTGCTGTTGCCATTTCCCGGCAATCACAGCACGCAGGTGCAGGTGAAGAAAGGTGTCAGCGAAGTGCCGGAGATCGTATTCTTTCTTGCCTACAAGTTCCTGACACACTTCGGCACGGTGTTCCCGCAGGGTGCAAACGTCGCTCAGCATTTCTCGACGACGCAGCTGTGTAATTTGTATGGCAAGATCAAACAGAGGCGGTCGGCGTATTCCGCCAAGAAGAACAAGGGCTTGTTCAATCGCGTGCAGGGCGGATTCAAGACTCGCGAGGTTTTGACGCAGGTGAAGATGTATACAAAGAACTCACGCTACTTCCTGAACGATCACCATCGCGTGTGCTTCAAGGCGGCGTTTCCGCAGGTTTACGAATATTTCTTTACAAAGCACGTCGCGAATCCCACCCGCTATACGAGCAAGAAGATTCTGCCCAGCTCGCCGCTCGGGATTCAGCTGCAGCAGATGTATCAGGCGTCGGAATCGTCGTTCGATGCGTTGATGGAGTTCGGGCTGGATCGCAGTATGTCACCGGCGGTGTTCACAATTCCCGCGCCGGGCGCAGCGCACGACCCGCTCGAAGCGACGAACAGCTCCGGCGAGGCGACGCACCTCGGCAGCTTGAAGCGGATGGGAATGATAGTTTAACTACGTTCCACTTTCGCTACGCAATGCTTTCAGCGGTTTCATCAATCAGCTGGTCCACGACATCCTTTAGATCACCGGTCCGCTCGAACGTCCGGATCTGACGGTCTGCGCTCGATCCGTTCTCCAGGATCTTGTACGCGTATTCGACTTCTGCACGGCTTCCAAGCTCATCCACTACATCGCCGATAAACCACTCGAGCAATTCCTGCACAAGCTCGCGCGCGGGAACCTCGCGCTCCTTCCCGAGATCGATCAGCATCCCATCGAGGCCGTAACGCACTGCACGCCATTTGTTCTCTTCGAGCAGGTCCGACGGATACACGCGGAACGTCATGTTGTCGCGACGCAGTTTCCAGAGTTTTGCGACAATCGCCTGCAGGATGGCGGCCAGGCATACGGCTTCTTCGACGCGCGTGCAGACATCCAGAAAACGAAACTCGAGCGTCGGATACTGATGGTGAGGGCGCACATCCCAGTAGATCTTCGATCCGTTCGGAATGCACCTCGTCTTGACGAGCATTTCCTGCAGGTCCGTGAAATCGCCGTACGAACGCATCACGCGCGGAATGCCTGTGCGCGGGAAATTGCGGAATATGACGCTGCGGTATGACTTGAGTCCGGTATTGCGACCGAGCCAGAACGGCGAGCTGGACGAGAGACAGAGCAAGTGCGGAATGAAATAGCGTGCGACGTTCATCGCATCAATGAGAAACTCGCGGTCTTCGATGCCGATGTGTACGTGCGTGCCGAAGATCAGTAGCTGTTGTGCGAGGTCCTGCATGTCCTGTTTGACGCCGATGTAGCGCTCGAGCGGCGTGATTTCCTGGTCGATCCATGATGAGAACGGATGCGTACCCGCAGCGGCAATGCGCAGGTCTTTCTTCTTTGCGAGTCCAAACACAATCCCGCGAAGTCGCCGCAGCTCAGAAGCAGCCTCGCCCGGAGTCTGGCAGACGGTCGTGCCGATTTCGACAATCGACTGGTGCAGCTCGGGCTTCACTTCACGGAGAATGACATCATCTTCCTGCAGGATCTCCGTGATGTAGGAGCGCAGCTCGCGCGTCTGCGGATCGATGATCTGATACTCTTCTTCGATGCCGATCGTGAGAGATGGAGCTTGCATGCTTGCCATCCACGTTACCGGTGCGCGACGACGTAGGTCGCCACGGAGGAGCCACCACCTGCGGTGACATTGACGAGCGAGTCTGTCGACAGGCGTGTCAACAATCCATCCATGTAGCCGCCGTAGAAACAGAACGGTGCAGTATCCACAATACGGTCCGCAAAAACGACGTGTCCGTTGACGAGGCTGGGGAACGGCTCGGTCGGGAGTGTCACGCGGTCCTGCACTATGAACACATCCTGGAGAGCAGCGCGAATCGCATCAGTCCATTCCTGCGCGCTGACTTCCCAACCGAGTACAATTCCGGTGCCACCATATTCATCGTTTGGCTTCAGTACGAGATGTTCGCGATTTTCTTCGATGAACGGCAGCAGATCGACAACTGCTCCGCGGAACAGCGTGCTTCGTTCTTCGACACGACGGGTCCACGGGATGTGCGCTTCGATTGCATCCAGCTCCGCAGGCTCGAACATGTCCTTGTTGCGCTCGTCGCTCAGGACGGCAAGGCTGAGCTTCTTGTGGAGGATCTTGCAGCGGAACGGATTCACCATGCAAACGGCGTGATCGCGAACAGCGCGCACGATCGGATGGTCAATGCCGCCCCGCTCGATCAGCTCGCTGATGAGAACGCGTTTGTAGATCAGGTCGACGGGAATGCCTTCGACGTACAGCTTGCCATTCGTGTATTCGACCTCGCGCGGATCGCCAATCACACAGCGAAAGCCCTGCTGCTCGAAATATTCCGCAGTGATGACAAACTCACTGTATGTGGGGACTTCTTTCCAGTCGAGAATCGCAATCACCGGCGATTGTCTGGTGCCGGAGAATTGCTGGTACGCGTCAATGAGCGCGTGCAGCACACTGTGTCTCGACGGCTGTGGCCTCACTTCGTGCGTGCGCAGGAATTCGCGCATTACGGGAAGACCAAAAAAAACATCCGCCAGGATGTCATTGTACGATGCTGCCGCGGGAGTCTCGGCGTTGTACTCGGTGAAGCGCAGGCCGCCGCGCTCGTGCACGAAGAACGCGTCCAGACGGGAGACCGGGCTGGCGTCGCGATAGCCGGGGTCGACCTTGATCAGCTCTTCTTCCCAATCGAAGAGGCCGAACTGCAGGCGAAACTCTGCGTCGTCCATCGCGCGCTGGTATGCACGGTCGAACGCGCGCAACAGCACACCGACGCGCACTTGCAAAAAGCGATACTGCTCAGGCGTGAGAAATCGCGGACGCAACACACTCGAGAGCGGACGCGTGCCGAAAAAAAGGCCGCGTCGCCGAAGCTGATCCTCGAGCTGCGTCGCAGATTCCTGCGCGAGCTCGTCGGTCAGCAATGCGTGGTATGCGTCGATCGATTCCTGGAGTGCCATCTACTTCAGAGATTAGGGATTAGGGATTAGGGATTAGTCAACAACAACTCAGGCGCGATGGCCGGGATTCTTCGGGCGGCCTGCGCCTTTGCCGCGACCTTTGCCTTTGCCTTCGGTGCTCAGCTTGTCCGGGTTCTTCGTGCTGATCGCGCCGGACGCGGCTGACTGTGTTGCTGCTTCCGCCTTGCGGGCCTTTTTTTCGCGTTCGCCGGCCTTCTTCAGCGAACGGGCGGACTTCGCAGGAGCGCCATCGCCTACAGGATTCGACGTCTGGTTTGCAGCGCCGCCAGTCACGCGCGAACTGGTGAACAGGCGATCCCACTTCAGCTCGGTCACCTGCGGCTCGGGATCATTCGCGAAACGAATCACCATGTCCGCCATCTTGCTCACCACCCACTCGAAGTAGTGCGGCGTGAGCGAGTTGATGTCCATGTCGGGCGCGGGATTCATGAAATCGATTGCGTACGGAATGCCATCGCGTACGGCGAATTCCATCGAGTCCATGTCGTATCCAAGAGCGCGCACGAGCTTCAGTGAATCGGAGATGACGCGCGTGCCGAGTTCGGGCGACATGTGCTCGTGCGCGACGTGGTATTTACGTTCTTTCGGGTCGTACTTGATCGGCAGTATCTCTTCCTGTCCAATGCAAATACACCGAATGAAGTGCTCCCACTCGATGAACTCCTGCACGATCATCGTGAGGAGTCCGGACGTCGAGTAATGGTGCAGCAGCTCGTCCATCGAACGGCAGACGTACACGTCTTTCCAGCCGCCGCCGTGCGCATCCTTCAGAATGCACGGCATGCCGATGTAGTCGACGATTGCCTGCCAGTCGAGCGGATACTGCAGGTTACGGAGGCTTTCGTCGTGGACGATGCCGGGTACGTAATCGCGGTTCGGGAGCGCGACAGTCCTCGGGTGTGCAATCCCCAGCTTGGTGGCAAGCGAAGCGCCAAAAAATTTGTCGTCCGCAGTCCACATGAATGGATTGTTGACGACGCGCGTGCCCTCGAGCACGGCATGCTTCAAGTATGTGCGGTAATACGGCACTTCGTGCGAGATGCGATCGACAATGACGTCGTACTGCTTCGGCTCGTCCATCGGTGTGCCGCCGAGCTTTATGTATTCAACGACGACATCAGCGCCGCGCTTCGCAACTTCATCAATCAAGGCGGGTGGAAACGACCACTCGCGCCCGACAAGCAATCCTACTTTTTTCGACATTTGTCACATCCTCCGTTTTGCGGCGTCCTCAAACGACGCGGCGAGTGGGCGACGCGGTGACGCGGCGACACTCGCTTGGTTATCAGTCATTACCGCCGATGTAGCTCGCGATCATCTCTCGCCACCACGGCCAGTCGTGCGCCCACCCATCCCACAGGCGCAATGCGTTGCCGATGTTCTTTTGCCACAGCGCACGCGACAAATGCTCGTTGTTCTCGCGCGACGGATCATCCTTGCCAATAGCCAGGATGATGTTGAGACGACGGAGCGCTTCGAGCCGAACCGGATCACTCTCGTTCTGGATGAAATGCGACGGATCGTTGTAGTAGACGTTGTCGTCCGTATAGCCGCCGGTGAGTCGCTTGATGTCATACAGACCACTCAGGCCAATCACCCGACTGACGATGTGCGGCTGACGAAACGCAAAATTGACGGCGTGATAGGCGCCAAAACTCGCGCCCGTAGTTATCAGATAAGGATTCGGATTCTTGTGACGCGATAGCGGCAGGACTTCATCCATCAGGTACCGCTCGTACTGCATCTGGCGCCACGCACGCTCGCCCGGATGCTTCCACTTCGCATACCAGCTCTCATCGTCAACACTGTCGACACAATAAAGCTGGACCCATCCATTCCGCAGATGCTCGCCGAGCGCCTGCACCATCCCGCGGTCTTCCCACTCGAAAAACCGACCCATCGAGGTAGGGAAAACGAGCACGCGCGCGCCCGCATGCCCGAGTACCAGGAGGTCCATATCGCGCCCCAGCGTCGGGCTATGCCACCTATGAAACTCTCGATTCCACATTTTTGACGATCCAGCACTTCGATTTTCACTTGTATAGGGGCCGGAAGATCGGACAAATGGGAAGGCGGCGCCAGCCCCGTGCCGGAAGCAAGTCGCACATATGCGACGGTTTTTGCGATGCTTTGCGACGCAGTGGCGAAAGGGCGGTATACAAGTCTGTGTTTGTGGGCGGAATGGCACGACGCACCAACGTTTTACTTGACAGGATGGGGGCATGCCACTAACCTATAGGTCCAGCGGCAGCGTTTTTTGGCTAGGAAACTGACCAAAAGAACCAGTCTACGATAAGGACCGGGCGCTACCAGCCGGTCCTTTTTTTCATTCGCGAGAGACTGCCGCAGGGATAGACTTGGCTCGCGAAAGTCGGTCGGTACGGATATGCCGGACCCCGACGAACATCTTTACAAGGGAGTACCCGCATGCGTACCACCGGCACGGTCAAGTGGTTCAACGACACCAAGGGCTTTGGTTTCATCACGCCCGAGAACGGAGAGAAGGATTGCTTCGTTCATCATTCAGCGATCCAGGGCAGCGGTTTCCGTTCGCTGTCTGAGGGTCAGCGCGTTGAGTTTGACATCGTCCAGGGCCAAAAGGGCCCGGCGGCGGAGAACGTCACCAAGCTCGACTAGGTCGAGTTTCTTGACCGGTGAGAGGAGGCGCTCGAAAGAGCGCCTCTTTTTACATCGGGGAACTGCGCCGGCTGCTAACCACTTCTCGTTCGGGTCGCTCGTGCATCCTCGTTCTTTGACTCAGCCGCCGATGGGCGGATGGGCGGATGGGCGGCAACTCACATTAGACCGCAGCGCGTTTGTTTGGCCAGAGCTTCACTACGTTTGCGGAGCGG
>JBBQYT010000071.1:0-7841 GCA_038208385.1 Longimicrobiales bacterium
ACATCGCGTAGCGCACCCGTGCTGTACCGTTGTGCCTCATCATTGAAGTGTGGCGACGATGGGTGTCCGCTCTCGCCGCCCGCTGTCACAGCTTTCGCACGCACGCTATCGCCAAACTCGACGACGGCCACAAAGCTGTTGCCGCTCGTGCCATACCACTTCTTTGTCCCCGCATACGGCCGCGCGCCAAACGAAGCCAGCGAGCCCCAGCGCGCAGACGTGAAGCCCACAGGTATGCTGGGCCCCGCATCGTTGAACGGCTGCACGATGTCCCCGGTCAGGCGCTGGAACCGGTTGATGTCACCCCACGGCGTTTTCCACGAACCGAAGTCCGCAGCCAGCTTATCGCTCGCAACGGCGAGGGCCTGGAGGAGATGTTCCGAGGAGGCGCGCGTTGCACTGTATTCGTCAACGGGCACGCCCGCCTTGCGCGCTTCGACCGCGACCGTACTACCGATCTGCTCGCCGAAGAATACCGCAAGCGATGTCGGAACCGACGTCGCAGACCAGCGGAAATCCCAGCCTCGCAACAGCGCAATCTGATCCGCGACTTTCGCCCTCAACGCATTGTCCGGCGATGTATCGTATGCCTTCAATAATGCGGGGATCATCTTCTCGAATGCCGTCAGATAGCTGTCGTACGCAGCATCGATCAGTGAATTCAGTGTGAAGTCCTTTTTGTTCTCGAGCACACGTATCGCGTGCAGGCCGCGCGCCGACTCGCCGTTCTGATCTACATACGCGGGGTAATTTTCCCGCTTCGGGCTGCTCGCGCCTGCCGCTGTCCACGGCCAGTTGTTGCTGTTGTACAGCCAGCCGCTCGCGGGATTCAGCAGCAGCGGCGTCTCCTCGATCGACAGGATTCCCTTCCAGTCCGTCAGCGGGTCATTGCCGTTCACGGGCTTCGACCAGTCGAAACGCGGGTCGCGGCGCGGAATGAAGTTGCCGTGGAAGTATGCAATGTCGCCGTCCGCATCGGCGAAGATCGTGTTATTGGATGAGTTGGTGTGTAGCTCCATCGTTTGGCGGAACGACTTGTAGTCGCGCGCCTTCGTGCGGGTGTACGATTGTGTCAGCGCCTTCAACGGACTCTGCATCATGCGAATGCTGATCCACCGGCCATCGGCTTTTCTGATGATCGGCCCGTGCACGCTCCGGTAGATCGTGAACTCCTTTTGCGCCATCCCGCTCGTGGTCCGGTACGGCACCGTGATGTGTTCGACCGTCAGAGGCAGCTCCGCATTCTTGTACTTGTAATAAAAGCGGTCGCCTTTGCGCGTCACGCTCTCGAAGTATTCATCGATTGCATCCACACCACTGCTCGTGTGCATCCAGCCGACACGCTCGTTGAACCCCTGATAGACAAAGAACTGCCCCCATGTCACCGCGCCATACGCGTTCAGCCCTTCATCGCTTGTTACCTGAACCTCTGCGCGGAAGAAAAACGATGTGTGCGGATTGATCAGCAAGAGAGAATGATGGCCCGCCGTATTCGATGGTGCGATGGCAATGCCGTTCGATCCCGTCGGCTCTCTATAGATTTCCACTTGTCCTGTCGCCGAGGCAGGCGCTTCCGCGTTGCTCCCGTAAAACGCCTCGAGCGCCGACAGATTGATACGCTCGATGTCACCGCCAATGCTCCCCTCGCTGAACGTGAGCGCCATCCACGCCTCGAAATGTTTGATCACGCGTGGCGTGACCTGCGGATGCTTGTACAGGTAGTAATTCAGGCCGTCCGCCCACGCATTCATGAGCGTCTGCAGCCACGACGGACTCACACCGTACATCGCCTTCATCGAATCGGGATTGATGAACATCTTCTGCCGCAAATCACGGTAGACCTCCCCCTCGCCTTCCGTTTCGGCCAACCGGCCAATCGAATTGATAAAGTTCGTCTCCACGCGATTGAAATCATCTTCCGCCTGCGCGTAAACCAAACCGAACACCGCATCGGCATCCGTTTTCCCGTGGATGTGCGGAATGCCCCAGTCGTCGCGCGTGATCGTGACATTTTTCGCCTGCTGCTCCCAGCGTTGCACATCGCTTTGCGGAGTCTGTGCTGATACGCTCGCGGCACATGCCAGGAGGGCCAGGATGAGGAGCTTGCTCACGGGAGATCACCGGGCTCGGGGGAAGGCGGGAAAGCCATCGCTTGCGACAATTATGGTCATTGCCGGAGCGATGGCAATGTGTGTGGAGCAGGGCACCGTCCTTGCTCTTTGATGGTCGACGATGAATTCCTCGCACACTCTCTCGGAGCAAATACATATGGCAGACAACACTACCACCGGACCGGCCGGCGATCCGAACATGCTGAAGGGCAACGAAATCGCACGTAGCGTGATGGGCAGCGGCGTCAAGCCGGACGGATTTCACGTCGATTTCCTGAATGGCGTGGCATCGCTCACGGGCAGTGTTGCGTCCGAAGAGGAGCGTCAAAAGGTCCTTTCCGCGGCGCGGGGCATCACGGGCGTCGCGTCGGTCAAGGACGGCATGCAGGTCGGGGGAGCTGGAACGGCATCCTCACCTGCAAAAACGCTCGGCGGCCAGGCCTACACGGTCAAGGCTGGAGACACGCTGACCGGCATTGCCCAGGCGCACTACGGCAAGGCGTCCGAGTCGAAGCGCATCTTCGAAGCCAACAAGGACGTGCTTTCCGATCCTGACAAAATCCGCGCTGGACAGACAATAAAACTGCCGTAGGCGATGGCGTTCGTGGCACGTTGCACCGCGTGTGGGTTGTCCACCGAGCGCGGTGCGCGTTGCCACTCAAACGACCATTCCAGCCTACGCATTCTAAACTTGTGTACGAACGCTCCTGGAAGCGATATTTTGTGACGGTTGGAAGATGCCTCCGCGGGTCTTAACCAGGAGTTATGCCCGATGTTGATCCCCACCGAGCCGATCGGGAGCATTCCCCGCCCGCTCCCCTTGGTCGAGGCTGTTGCCGCCGGAAGCCATTCGGATACCGACCTCGATTCGCTCTATGACGACGCGATACGCGACACGATCGCGCGCTTTGAAGCAACGGGCTCGCCGATAATCAGCGACGGCGAGCAGCGCAAATATCAGAATTTCTGGACTTACTCCGTCCACGGTCTCACGAATATCTCTCCCGATGGATTCGGAATACCATTCTCTGCCGGCCATACGCGTGTGATGCCGCGCCTGGTGACGGGGCCGTTTCGGTACATGCGTTATGCCGACCGCTATCTCGATGTGGCAAAGCAGTACGCGCATCGCCCGCTCAAGCAGGCCGTGATTTCACCTTCTGCACTCAGCTTGATGTATCCGATTCACGACATCCCGGGATACACACGTCGTGAGTTCATCGATGACCTGCTGAACGAGCATGTCACCGAGATCACCCGCTGCCTCGCCAAGGGCGCTGTGAAGGTACAAATCGATTTCACCGAAGCGCGCCTCGCTTTGAAGATGGATGCGTCAGGACAACTTCTGAAGAATTTCGTCGACCTCAACAATCGCGCACTGGCAATGTTTTCCCCGGAGCAGCGCCAGCTGATCGGCGTGCACACGTGTCCCGGCGGCGACCGCGACTCCACACACAGCGCCGAAATCGATTACTCCGACGTTTTGCCGAAGCTGTTCCAGATGAACGTCGGCAATTTCTACATCGCGCTCGCCGGTGAAAAAGATCGCGTGCGCGTCCTGAAGACCATCGCACAACACATGAAGCCGCATCACCGCGTTTTCATCGGCGTGACCGCGCCCATCGATCCGCGCATCGAGACGCCCGAAGAAATACGCGACAAAATCATCGAAGCGACGCAGTACATACCCATCGAGCAGCTCGGAACCACCGACGATTGCGGATTCGCCCCATTCAGCGACGACACATCGACAAGTCGCGATACAGCGTTCGCGAAGATTCGAGCGCGTGTCGAAGGAACGACGCTCGCTTCGGATTTGATTTCGGGCGGATAGCTTCGGGGCGTTTGTGGTTTTGGGCAACGGGGTGGTGCTCTCCCCCTTGGCGGCCGTCGAAGCCTGTTTCGATGGAGTTTTGTGGGGTGAGATCTCTGCGTATGCTTAACCGACGGCCGCTACGGGGGAGAGCACCACCCCGTTGCCTCCGTCATCGCTCCAGATTGTTTATGTGTGCGCAGCGCGCCGCACACACAACTCTCCATTAGAGCATTATGCTGGCGGCGCGCTGACTGCGTGAAATTCCAAACGGACATTGCGCTGCGACACCGTGCGTAGTCGCAACCTCACGCGGGTGCGGCGCCTGCGCATAAAAAACACGTGTAAGGATGCCTGGTCCGGCCGGGTGGTCTCCCTCGTAGCGGGCGTCGGCATTGAAAGACACCGAGATCTCCCCCCACAAAAATCTGTCGAAACAGGCTTCGACGCCCGCCAAGGGGGAGACCACCCGGCCGGGCCCAACCGCAGACCAACCCCGCCCGCAGTTCCCGCAGTTCCCGCACTTCCCCGCAGTTCAGTCCGCCCGCAGCGTAACCGCAGGATCCACCCGCGCCGCGCGCCACGCCGGAATCGCACAAGCAATCAACGCAATGACCCCAAGAAGGACGGTCACAGACCCGTACGTAACCGCGTCCAGTCCAGACACGCCAAACAACAACCCTGCAAGCACTCGACTCGACACCATCGCACCAATGATTCCAATGACAACGCCAATCAAGGTCATACCCAGCCCTTCACGAACAATCATCGACAAAATGTCGCTACGCGATGCACCAAGTGCACTCCGCACGCCAATCTCCCGAACCCGCTCCGCAACCGACCCCGCAAGCACACCATAAATCCCGGCGGCCGCGAGCAAAGCAGCGATGCCTGCAAAGCACTCGAACAAAATCAGCGCAAAGCGACGTTGCGCTTCCGACACAACACGCAGCTCGTCCATCGTTGCGACGCGCACAATCGGCTGGTCCTTGTCAACCGACCAGATCGCTTTGCGAAGTGCGCCGCTCAACAGTGCAGGATCGCCATTCGTGCGTACGACGAGCGTCATCGCATTGCTCGCGTACGACCACTGGTCTGCAGGCACGTAGAACGCATCGGACTCCGGTGCCGAAAGCGATGTCTGTTTCACATCGGCGACGACGCCGACAATCGTATACCACGTGTCGGAGCCGAACTGCACGCGCTGTCCGATGGGGTCCTCACCCGGCCACACGCGCCGTGCAAACGATTCGCTGATCACGATCACAAACGGCTTCCCGATGCCGTCCTGCTGATTCAAAAGCCTGCCGCGTCGGAGCCGAATGCCCATTGTCTCCAGGTAGCCCGGACTCACCGCGTAGCGAAACGCGCTCGGGTCTTCCGCCGGATTGGCACGCGGATGCGACTCGCTGCGTACGCCCTGCTGATCGAAATCACCACTCAGCGGGAGCTGTGTCGTCACTGCGGCCGATTGCACGCCCGGCACAGCGCGCACCGACTGCACGACCTGGTCATAAAATCGCCAGACGGCGCTGTCTTCATTGAATGTCTTGCCCGCTGTACGGATTTGCACTGCGACGACGTGCCCTGCATCGAATCCGGACGCAACAGCGAACACGCGCTGCATGCTGCGAATCAACAGGCCCGAGCCGATGAGCAGCATCAGCGCAAGCGCAACCTCGCCAATGACGAGCGTCGTACGCGTGAAGCGCGCGCTGCCGGTCGTGCGGCGCGATGCCAGGTTGATGCCGTGATGCAGGTTGCTGCGCGTTGCGTGCAGCGCGGGCAACAGTCCAAACAGAATTCCGACAAGCGATGTCACAGCGAGCGCGAACAACAGCACGTGCGCGTCGACTTTGATCGCAGTCAAACGCGGCAGTCCGGCGGGGCTGAGCCACACGAGCGCACGCACTCCCGCAACCGCGACGCCCAGGCCGAGCACACCGCCGACCAGCGACAGCAGCACGCTCTCCGTCAGCAATTGCCGCACGACGCGCACCCGGCTCGCGCCCAGTGCCGCGCGAATTGCAAACTCACCCTGCCGCTGCACACCACGGGCGAGGAGCAGGTTCATCACGTTGGCGCATGCAATCAACAGGACCAGCCCAACAGCACCGAGAACGGCGAGGAGAGCGGGACGGACCGAGCTTGTGACTTCGTCGTGCAGCGCAACGACGTGCAAGCCGCCTTTCGCGTAATCGTTCGGATACGCGCGATCGAGATTGCGCCCGAGCAGGCTCAGCTCCGCATTCACGCTTGCTTCGTCCACACCCGGACGCAGGCGCGCGACCATGCGCAAATGCCGGCATGTGCGACACGCGGGCGCAACCTCACCTTCATAACGCAACGTCGTCCACATCTGAGCCTGCGGACCAAGCACATTCTCGAATGATTTCGGCATCACGCCAATCAGCGTGTAGGGCACACCCGCCAGAGAGATCGGCTTGCCAACGAGTGACGCATCGCCGGCGAAGCGTCGCCTCCAAAGTGCGTCGCTCAGAATCACCACGCGCTCGGCACTCGTCGCATCATCAGCCGACACAAAGTCCCGCCCCAGAGCCGGTGCTACGCCGAACGTGCGGAAGAATCCGTACGACACGCGCTGGCCATTCACACTCTCTGGCTCGCCACGCCCCGTGATCGTCGCGGACCAACCGCCGATCGCTGCCGTCGTCTCGAACGACGTGCTCTGCTTCGTGATGTCCCTGTACGTCGGAAAACCCAGATTCGACTTGCCACCGTCCTGGTCCATCTCCCACACCATCATCACACGACCCGGATGCGGATACGGCAGCGGCTCGAACAAAATCGGCTTCACCGCACTGAAAATCGCCGTCGTCGCGCCAATGCCGAGCGCAAGCGTGAACGCCGCAAGCGCAGTGAACGCAGGACGCCGCGCCAGCAGTCGCAGCGCGTATCGAACATCAGCCAGCAGATTCATCAACATGCCATCGCCTCCAGAAGCTGTTTGTAACGCAGGATCCCTCCGCACGGTGAGTGGCGCACTCAACACCTCGCGCCAGAACCACAGCCTCGCTGCACGCGTACCTCGCGCAGCCAGCATCGTCTCCCGAAAGACTTCCTCGAGATCACCAATGAACGCCTCGCGCACATCGCCCGCCAGAAACCGCTCGAGCAGCCACATCGCAAGACGCGGCGGACCTTCATCGCCCCCACTCATAACGTGTCCCACGACGCATCAAGCCCCCGCGCCATCGTTCGAATCGCACGCAGACTCTCCTTCAGCGTTCTCTTTCCCAGCGCATTGATCTCGAAATACTTCTTCCGACGCCCGCCCCTCTCAGGCGTCGGATCCCCCTGCCGCGTCGCGACGAAACCTTTCACCTCCAGGCGGGCTAACGTCGTGTACACAGTCGCGAAGCTGACCCTCCGCCCGGTCTCGCTCGCAATCTCCTTTTGGACCGCCACGCCGTACGCCTCCTCACCCAGCCGTAGAAGGGCGAGAAGCACGAGCTGTTCGAATTCGCCGAGATGTGTGGACAATGGATCGGCTCCTTTGAGGGGTCGGCTCCCGGGATTTATTCGCTTGTGTCGAACATATTGGTTGGACATCCGGGTTTTGGGAATGGTTGCAACGCTTACTGGCGGGCTGGTTGAGACAATCCGTCATTTTGGGTGTGAGCCCCACCCCGGGGCCCCCTCGTCCAAGGGTTTTTATATGCTGACTGAATGAATTTCCAAACGGCCGTCGCGCCGCGACATAACATGACGAACGACAGCACGACGGTGCGGCGCCTGCGCACAAAAAAGGGTGCAAGGTTGCCTGGCCCGGCCGGGTGGTCTCCGCTTTGTGTTCGCGTCGCGATGGCTGTTTGGAAATTCCACTTAAGAGCATATATTCGACAAGATCGAACAAACCAGCCGGAGCGGACATGTCCACACATCTCGGCGAATTC
>JBBQYT010000072.1:0-7805 GCA_038208385.1 Longimicrobiales bacterium
AGCTGATAGAACTCGCGTGCCGTCGGATGAAACACATGTACCACAAAGTCGATGTAGTCGATCAGCACCCACCGGCCCCCACGCAAACCCTCCACATGGTCCGCACGCGTGCCCTCCTTCCGAAGCTCCTCGATGATGTGCTCCGCTACCGACCGCACGTGCATGTCCGATGTGCCGTTCACGATCAAAAAGAAATCCGTCGCATCCGAAACCGGCCTCAAGTCCAGGAGCAACACATCCTTCGCCTTGCGCTCCTGCGCCAGCTCGATCGCCCGCGAAACCTCCTTCGGTAGCTTCGGCAGACTGTCCGATCCACTCTCCGTTTGTTGACGCGCTGCTCCGTGACTATTCGTCATTCGCTCGTTAATTCCTGGCCCGGCCATTTCAGGGATTGTTTAGTCCACCTCCCGAAGATGCTCAACCTGCACCTCCGAGGCCAGCCCATCCAAAGGCCAGCAATGCGCGTTCTGTAGGTACCGATTCATAATTCGTCTTATTGTACACACGGCTGTGTGCAAGACTGGCTACCCGCAACAAACATCTTGCAATCAAACGCTTTAGCGGTACATTTCAGTTCAACTAGCCTCGGTAGTTTGCCTTTGGTTCCCGAATTCCCCGTTCGGCAAACATGACACAGGTGCGCGTCGATGTGCTGAGCGTACCCAATCTGGGTGCGCACGGGCTCTCGTCGCTCTGCGAATGCTCAGGAGAATCCGAATGATCAAGATTCGACACGACCTTACATTGAACGCGTCGCAGAAGGCATTTCTGCTCAACCTGCAGCGCGGAGAGGACTGGACGCACGCCGCGCGTAAAGCGGGGATCGAGCTGGGTCAGGTCCGCGAGTGGATTCGGAATGACAAGGCGTTTCAGTCCGTCATGCAGTCGTATCGCGAAGCGATGGAAGACATCGTTCGGATGCGTTTGCTGTCGCTGGCGAATCGCGCAGTCGACGTGCTCGAGAATGACCTGGAGACAGCCGGCGTGAATGGCGCGTTGGCGGTTTTGCGTGCTGCGGGCCTCCTGCAGGACGACCAGCAGCTTCTCGGCCCCAGGCAGCCGATGCCGATCGAGGCGGTGCTGCGTTCGCTGAATGACGTGAAAGTGTCCTGACGGACGGACACAAGTGGGAAAAAGGACGCGGCGCGGATTCTTCCGGAATCCGCGCCGCGTTCTTTTTTTGCTGTCTGAGCGTTGTCAGGCGTCGTCCTGTTTGATGACCCAAACCTTGATCTCGGGCTTGACGTCGGTGTGCAGGCGCACCGGCACGGAGAAGACGCCGAGCGCCTTGATGGGCTCATCGAGCTCGATCTGTTTGCGATCGACCTCGAAGTCCAGGCCGGCCTCCTTGAGGCGGTCTGCGATGTCGCCCGACGTGATCGATCCGAACAGCTTCGACTCATCGCCCGAACGCGCGTGGAAGGTGAGTGAGACGGCCTCGAGCTGTGTCGCGCGACGGCGCGCCTCCAGAAACTCCTTCTTGCTCTTGGTCTCGCTGCGGCGCTTGTCCTCTTCGATGCGCTTGACGTTGCCAGCGTTCGCCTCGAAGGCGAAGCCGCGCGGGAGCAGGTAGTTGCGCGCGTAGCCGGGCTTTACGGTGACGACGTCACCAGCCGAGCCCAGCGTTTCGAGGTCCTGCCGCAGAATGACTTTTACGCTCTTGGACATTGTGCACTCCGATTCGTTTTTACTTGACGGCCGCTGCGCGTGGACGCGACCGCAGATCGAGCCAGGTATCGGTCACGCCCAACACGAAGGTTGCGGTCATGACCAGTATGGGGACTACCGGAACCAGCATTGCCACACCGACGAACAGCAGACTGCCAAAGCTCGGGGACCCTGTGAGGGCGAGGACGATCGCGAGTCCGCGCACCGCGTAGAGCGCACCCATGAATGTCAGCAGATTCGAGCCTGCCCGCGTTCCCACCTGCTGTGGGAGAAGCAGGAGCACGATCCCCGCAATCAGGACCCAGACCAGCTCATCGCGAAAGCGAAAATCGCGCAACGGCGCAAACGGCTGAACCGCGCCGTGGGTCACGAGCCGTCTGAAGGTCCACCACACGAGACCAAGGCCGGCCAGCGAACCGAGCGCCAGCAGCGCCGGATAAACCGCCGCCTGCATTTCCGCGCTCTGATACATCCCATCGATAATCGAGCTGAACTTCGCGTCACTTGCGCTTGGCAGGAACGCGAGCACCTGCCGGATCTGGTCGCGAATCCTGCCTGCGATACTCCAGTCCAGCTGAGACCAGCCGTCCAGGTTGAAGAGCGCGAGCGTCAACGCAGTTCCAGCCGTCGCCGCGAGAGCGGCAAGTCCTTTCGAGAAAAACTGTGCCTTGGGCCAGATCGCAACGAACAAAACAAACCACGCACCGAGCACGAGCGCATAACCTCGCTCGGCAAATCCAAGCTGTTCAGTGCCGGGCCCCGCCAATGCGAGTACGCCTAACACGACCCCGAGTCCGACAAGCGCAGGGCGCTGCGGCGGAATCGCGACCAGGAGGAGCGCGAGCGGAAGCAGGTACAGGAGCGAAGGGCTCGGCATTGCCGTCTGGCCGAACACCATCGCACAGAGAGCAAGCAGCAGCAGCTTACCCCAACGATGACCTGCTCCCGGGGGCACGACTACTCCGTGTACCCCTTTACATACTGAAGCAGTCCGAGGAAGCGCGCGCGCTTGACCGCGGTGTCGACCTGTCGCTGATGACGGGCGCACATGCCGGTCATGCGACGCGGCAGGATCTTGCCCTGCTCGGTCACGAACCGCGACAGCGAGCGCTCATCCTTATAGTTGATCTGACGAATGCCGGCCTCACAGAGGGGGCACGTCTTTACAGTGCGAGCCATGATTACGCGTCCTCCCCGTCGTCGTCATCATCATCGTCATCGCCTTCACGCTTGGGCTCGCGGGTCGCGATCGACATCATCGCGGTGGGCTCGCCTTCGTGGAGAACGATGAGGTAACGGAGCAATTCTTCGTCGAGCTTGAGCAGGCGCTCGAACTCCGGGAGCGCCTCCGTCTCGGCATTGAACTGCACGACGACGTAATAGCCGCTGGCCTTCTTGCGGATCTGGTAGGTCAGCTGGCGACGGCCCCAGTGGTCAACGGCGGTAACCTCGCCCTTGCCGCCATCCGTCAGCAGCTTGTGAAAACGTTCCAGCTTCTCGTTGACCCGTTCCTCACCGAGGGCGGAGTCAAAGATGTAAACCACTTCGTACGGTCGCATTGTCTCTCCCGTGGACTGTCGCGGCCCCAACCGGTCGGCTGAGGCAGGAGTCTGATGTTGAGCCCTCAAATATATCCTCCGCCGGCTTGTCCGTCCACCCCGGAACTACAGAACTGCAGGTGGTTGTCCCGCAGGTGGTCCTTACGTCAACGCGGTTTGGCGGCCCGCAGGGTTTTAATGGACCCAATGAGGGCGGCTCCCGACAAGAGGACAAGAAAGGGATAGATCAGAATGAGGTCGATGCGGATGTTGCACTCGCCGGAGCACAGGATGCGGAGTTTGTTGCCGTATTCATCAACGCAGTAGATGGCCCACGCGATGGCGGTGACGAGGGCGATGGTGCGGCGGGACATCCGGTAAAGGACAAAAAAACCGATTGCGGGGATGAGGGCGAGCCATGGATATACGATCATTTGGCTGAGGCCCATCAGGATCTGCTGGAGGATGATCATCCGCCAAGGGTTCACTGCGGACGGCGGAACCGCAAGGAATGCGGTGGTTTTCCGAGCTGCATCTCCCAGTCCTTCATCTCGCCTACACGTTGAATCGGAACAGCAGAATATCACCGTCCTGGACGACGTATTCTTTCCCTTCACTCCGCATCATGCCTTTTTCACGCGCGATTTTTTGATCGCCTGTGGCGACGAAGTCATTCCATCCGAGCGTCTCCGCGCGAATGAAGCCGCGCTCGAAGTCCGAGTGGATCTCACCGGCAGCCTGAGGTCCGCGCGTACCGCGATGAATCGTCCACGCGCGCACTTCTTTTTCGCCGGCGGTGAAATAGCTGATCAGATCGAGCAGGTGGTAGCCGGCGCGAATCAGCCGGTCGAGACCTGCTTCCTCGAGTCCGAGATCCTCGAGAAATGCTGCACGCTCGTGCGGCGCAAGCTGGATCAGCTCCGCTTCGATACGCGCGGACAGCGGCACCACTTCCGCGGGCTCGTTGTCCTTTATAATCGCAGCGCGCAGTGCATCCACGAACTTGTTGTTCGACTCGGGCAGATCGCTTTCAGCGACGTTAGCGAGGTAGACTTCCTTTTTTGCGGTGAGGAGATTGTAGCCGCGCAGCAGCTTCGCTTCTTCCTCGTTGTTCGTTTCGACGGTGCGCGCAGGCTTTCCCGCCGACATCGCTTCATTGATTCGCTTCAACAGTGCCAGCTCGAGAATTGCTTCCTTCTCACCGGTGCGTGCGCTGCGCTCGACCTTTTGAAGCCTCTTCTCGATGATCTGCAGGTCCGACAGCACCAGCTCGAGATTGATGATTTCGCGGTCGCGTGCGGGGTCCACACTGCCGAGCACGTGCGCTACATCAGGATCCTCGAAACAGCGGACGACGTGCACGATTGCATCGACTTCGCGGATGTTCTGCAGAAACTGATTGCCGAGGCCCTCGCCTTCCGATGCGCCCTGCACGAGGCCCGCGATGTCGACGAACGTCACGACAGCAGGCACGCGTGACTTTGGTTTGATCTTTTCGACGAGCAGCTCGAGGCGCGCATCCGGCACTTCCACAACGCCGACGTTCGGATCGACGGTGCAGAACGGATAGTTCTCCGCAGGCGCAGCGGCTCCCGTGAGGGCATTGAAGAGCGTGGACTTGCCCACATTCGGCAGTCCAACGATTCCGAGTCTCAGGTTGGGCATTAACTGCCAGGGATTAGAGATTAGAGATTAGGGATTAGTGCCGCTGCGCGGCTTTACTTCAACGGTTGAAGCGCATCGCTGCTTCGGTACCTTGTTCTACCCAGGCTTTTGTTGCGTCGGTTATGTCGGCCATCAAGTCGATGACCAGCTGCTCATCGTCTTTCGGAAATGCGGACAATACCCAATCGGCCATGTCAGCGCCGGATGGGGGCGCGCCCACGCCGATGCGCATGCGCGCATAGTCCTGCGTGCCGAGTACGGTCTGAATCGATTTGAGGCCGTTGTGTCCGCCGGCACTTCCGCCTGGACGAATGCGGAGCCGGCCTACATCGAGAGCGATGTCGTCCACGACAACAAGAAGATCGCGTGCGACATCGAAGTCTTCGAGGGTGCGCAGCAGTCCGAGTGCAGAGCCGCTGCGGTTTACGTACGTCGTGGGCTTGACCAGCTGAACGCCGTGCTCGCCGAGTGTGCCGGTAGAGACGCGCGCATTCTTCTCGCGCTTGAAGGCTCCAAAACCCCACGCCTGCCGGAGCCTGTCGATGACCCACCAGCCCACGTTGTGGCGCGTGTCCTCGTACTCACTGCCCGGATTGCCGATACCGCAGATGACTTTCATACAGAAGCGATTAGGGATTAGCGATTAGCGATTAGTTGTTCATCGTCCCTCGGAAATCCGGCGGTCACAGCAATGCTCGAATCCGCCGGATCCTTTAGGGGCCTGAAGACAAACTAATCGCTAATCGCTAATCGCTAATCGCTGACTAATCTTCCTTCTCAGGACGCTTTCGAACCAGCTCGGGCTCGGACGAGCCGGGCTCCGCAGCTTCGGCCGGCGCAGCGGTTACTTCAGCAACAGACGGATGCGATACGGCGGCGACTGTGATGTCCCCATCGATTTCGCTCTCCACGCCTTCGGGCAGAGGCAAGTCGCGTACGTGCACCGAATCGCCGATGTGAAGACCGGAGATATCGATTTCGATGACGCTCGGGATGTTCTCCGGGAGGCAGCTGACGTCGAGTGTGTCGAGCGACTGGTTCAGGATGCCGCCCTCGCGTACGCCGACCGGTGTTCCGACCAGGCGGATCGGCGTGTGCACGGTGACTTTCTCGTCCGCGTGCAGCTGATAGAAGTCGACGTGAATGACGTTCGCCTTCACGGGATGCTTCTGTACCTCGCGCACGAGCGTACGCAGATCGCCACCCTTACGGCCGTCGATCTTGAGCGTGATCATCGTGCTCTGGACGGAGATGCGCGAAAACAACAGCTCAATCTCGTGTGCATCGATCGACAGGGACTGTGTCTCTTCACCGTGGCCGTAGACCACTGCCGGAATCTTTCCTGCCGCGCGCAGCTTGCGAACAGCGGACTTGCCCTGTTCATCGCGAAGCGTTGCGGAGAGGTTTGCATTTGCCGCCATAAATAATTCTCCTTTGTGACTTCAAAGCGTCAGTCGAAAAGCTGACTGACCGATTCGTTCGAGTGTGTGTAGCTGATCGCGCGAGCCAGCAGATCCGCAACGGACAGGACCTTCAATTTCGCGAAACGCTTTTCTTCCGGAATGTGCAGCGTGTTCGTTACGACAACTTCCTTGATCGGCGCCAGCGACAGCCGCTCGACAGCGGGTCCCGACAACAGTGCGTGGGTCGCACATGCGTAGATCTCCGATGCGCCCTGATCGAGCAGAGCGTACACCACGCTTTCGAGAGTGCCCGCGGTGTCGATCATGTCATCCGAGATGATGCACGGACGACCTTCCACGTCTCCGACGACCTGCATCACTTCTGCAACGTTGTGCGACGGCCGGCGCTTGTCGATGATCGCAAAGCTCGCGTTCATCCTGCGTGCAAAACCGCGCGCCATCTTTGCAGCGCCAACATCCGGTGCCACGACGACCAGGTTCTCGAGGTTCTTCTCACGGAAGTAACCCGTGAGTACCGGCGCCGCGTACAAGTGGTCTACCGGAATGTCGAAGAAGCCCTGAATCTGATGCGTGTGGAAGTCGACTCCCAGCACGCGGTCCGCACCGGCGGCCTCGATCAGATTCGCAACGAGCTTCGCGCCGATTGCAACGCGCGGCTGGTCTTTACGATCCTGTCGTGCGTACCCGAAGTACGGCATGACAACCGTCACGCGCTCAGCAGATGCACGCTTCACAGCATCCGTCAGAAGCAGCAGCTCCATCAGATTCTCTGCGGGCGGCGGCGTCGGCTGCAGAATGTAGACGTCACGGCCGCGTGCGTTTTCGTTCAGGCGAGCGAAAATTTCGCCGTCGGCGAAACGCTTCACCGTAACGTCAGCTAGTCGCATTTCCATACGCTCGGCGATCTCGTGCGCAAGCGTTGGATTTGCCGTCCCGGCCAGCAACAGCAGGGGCGAATTCCCGTTGGTCCGGGCCATTCTCTACAGGGCTAAATGGAGCGTGCCAGAGCCTTCCAAGTTAACCGGCATTCAGCTTTTGTGTCAACTCAGGTTGAGCGTCTCGGCTGGACGGGGCGCACGAGGCGCGGCTGCGGGTCAGGGGCTGGGAGGTACGTTTCTGCGAGTCGGGCCATCGTCCGCTGGAACGCGGACTGCGCACGCGATCCGGCGAGGCCGACGGTGCGAATGTACTCCTGGACAGCACGATCGAGCGGCATTGTCTGCTCGAGTAGTGCAGCAAACGTGATGGCATTGTCGACGTGCGCGTTGAGGACCGCTTCCTCGGACCGTGCGATCGCGAGCAGGATCCAGCGCTCGACTTCCTCCTTGCTGCGCTGGCTTTCCTTGACGCCGCGCATGAAGGCGCCGGGCGTGAACCGTCTCCAGCCTTCTTCGGGCTCTTCGGCGCCGGTCGGGTCGACCTGCAGCTGCGGGCGCGGCGGCTCGGACTCTGCGTCCTCGAGGGCGACCAGAACGGCGGTACGGACGGCCGTGGTCATCGGCTCGGAGAC
>JBBQYT010000073.1:0-7799 GCA_038208385.1 Longimicrobiales bacterium
GCCCGCACGGAGACGCGCCCTCGTCATGAGTCCGCGCCACGCAGTCGCAAACGCGAGCGGCACAGAAGCAGCGCGCACAAAATCCCAGTCCGTAGGAATTTCGTAAAGATTTGCTGCCGGCGCGACCACGTACTCCGCCAAACCGCCCTGCGTATGCTCGCCCAGAATCCTGAACTTGTCGCACAAGCACTCTTCGCCCTTCAAGCACCACTCGCACTCGCCGCATGAAAGCGATGGATTGATGACGACGCGCGCACCGACCTTCACATCCGTGACGCCGGGCCCCAGCGCTTCCACAACGCCGGCAATGTCCGATCCGCCGATGTGAGGCATCGTCGTCTCGATGGGAAGGCCCATCCGCACCCAGATATCGAGGTGGTTCAGTGCGCACGCCCGCACTGCCACCAGCACCTCGCCCTCTCCGGGGACTGGCCGCGGAACGTCCTCCAGCCGCATCACATCTACCCCGCCGAATTCGTAGAAAATCGCCGCCCGCACGTTGAAACCCCTCCGCCCCGGTCAAACAAAAACCCGCAATCGAAGCTACTAGGGCTGACCCACGCATGCACTACGCCGGACGCCGGCGCGGCCAACGTTTTTGGCTCGCGGGCGAGGCTGGCAGGCGGCGGCTGTAGAGCCTAGCTTCACGCGGAACGAAAGATGCCCGTATACGAGGATAAATGGCGAACGAAGACCGTGATCCGAACGAGCTCCTCGAAGCATTGGAGCGCGGCGCCATCAGACCTGCCGCCGAGCTCTCGCGCACCATGGGCGAGGAGCTGATGGATGTGGTGGGTGCACTGGAAGACCGGCCCGAGCTGGCGCCGCCATCTCCCGACGCGACGCTCGGCGGCTACATGAAGGAGCACAACCGGCCGGCAGCCTTCGAGGGCAACGACGGCCAGCCGTACACCGTTGACCTCGATGTGGAGCCCACGGGCGCGGCCGGACGGGAATTTGCCGCGTTTTTTGTGTTCGTACGATGGGCCGAGACCGGCGCAGGCATCATGGCGCATGCCGAGTCCGGAGATGTTGCCTTCGGCGCTACGGAAGATGAAGCACGCAGCGCCGCGCTCGAGCTGTCACTCTACGAAGTCAAAGCCGAATTAGATAGCGCGATCGATCGCAAACGCGCCGATCTGGAGGATTGAGCTGTGCTCAAGGAAGCATTTCTTTTTCTAAGCGGAAACAGACTCGCCAAAACCGTCGCGATGCACGCGCCGGGCGCGCGCTCAATGGCCCTGCGCTTCGTCGCCGGCGAATCGCTCGATGACGCAATCTCCGCTGCGCGCGCACTCAACAAATCAGGAATGACGGTATCGCTCGATTACCTCGGCGAATCCGTACACAGCAAGGCTGAAGCGCGCGACGCAGCAGACGTCTACATCGGCCTGATGAATCGCATTGCGAAAGAGAAACTGAATGCAAACGTATCTATGAAGCTGACCCAGATGGGTCAGGACATCGATGATGCATTCTTGCGCGAGAACGCTGGACGCGTACTGGACTGCGGCAAGCAACACGACATGTTCGTACGCCTCGACATGGAGTCGAGCGATTACACCGACCGAACACTCGACTTTTTCCGCAATATATGGGCGGAAGGTTATCGCAACGTCGGCATCGTGCTGCAGTCCTACCTGTTCCGAAGCGAAACGGATGTCAGCGAAGCGAACGCCCTGCTCGCCCGCGTCCGCCTCTGCAAAGGCGCCTACAAGGAGCCTCCCGAGGTAGCATTCCCCGAGAAGTCTGACGTCGACGTAAATTACGTCAAACTGATGCAGATGCTCCTCACCAACGGCAATTATCCCGGTATCGCAACACACGACGAAGCCATGATCGATGCCGCAAAAGCATTCGTCAAAGAGCACGACATTCCGAACTCCGCGTTCGAGTTCCAGATGCTTTACGGCGTGCGCCGCGACCTCCAGCAACAATTGGTACGCGAGGGGTATAACCTGCGGGTTTATGTTCCGTTCGGAGGCGCCTGGTACGCCTACCTGATGCGTCGCCTGGCCGAACGACCTGCCAATGTTTTCTTTGTCGCGAATGCCATCGTGCGCGAGTCTCCGGTTGGACGCCTTTTCGGGCGCAAGACTCAACGGAAATAGGAACGCGACGATAGACGATAGACCAAAGACGAAAGACAAGCTTGTCCGACTTCCTACGCGTAACCGAAATCTTCCACAGCGTCCAGGGCGAAAGCACCTGGGCGGGCTTGCCGTGCACGTTCATCCGGTTGACTGGATGCCCGCTGCGTTGCACGTGGTGTGATACCGAGTACGCGTTTCATGGCGGCGAGCGCATGACGCTCGATGAGATTGTTGCGCGCGTCGAGCAGATCGGCACGCGTGTCGTCGAGATCACGGGTGGAGAGCCCCTGATACATCGCAATGCCTTCGTTCTCGCTACGCGACTCCTGGACGATGGCTATTCGGTTCTCGTCGAGACATCAGGCGCGGTCGATGTCGCCCCGCTGGATGTGCGTGCGCACAAGATCATGGACCTGAAGTGTCCCGGCTCCGGCGAAGAATCAAAGAACATGTGGTCGAACCTCGATCATCTGACGGACCGCGATGAAGTGAAATTCGTCATCAAGGACCGTGCTGATTACGAGTGGTCACGCGATGTCATCCGTTCGCGCGGACTCGATGCGCGCGTCGCGAATGGCACGTTGCGCGCACTGTTGTTCTCGCCTGTGTGGGATGCCGTCGAGTTCCACGAGCTTGCCGAGTGGGTATTGGAGGATCGTCTGCCGGTGCGTTATCAGATCCAGCTGCACAAGGTGATCTGGGGCGCAAACGTCCCCGGCGTTTGAGCGACGGTGATCCGTGTAGGCACCGCAGGCTGGGGCTTTCCTACGCGGCTCAATGACGCCTTCCCGGGTGATGCCACAAAGCTCGAGCGATACTCCCGCATATTCGACGTCGTCGAAATCAACAGCACCTTCTATCGTCTCCATCGCGCCGACACACTCCGACGCTGGAGCGATTCCGTCCCCGAAAGCTTCCGCTTCTCACTCAAGCTTTCCCGCTCCATCACGCACAACCGCAAGCTCGAGGACTTCGATCCCGAATTCACACATTTCGTCGATCTGTCACTCAACCTCCGTCACAACCTCGGCCCAATCCTCATCCAGCTCCCGCCCAAACTCGAGTGCGACGCGAAGCTCGCACCCGCATTCATTGCGCGCGTCGCCGCCGAAACGCGCGCAAAGTTTCTGCTCGAGCCGCGTCATCCAACGTGGTTCACCCCGGAAATCGATGTACTGCTGAAGGAAAGCGGAATATCCCGCGTTGCTGCAGACCCCGCACGTGCAGACGTTGATGCATTGCCGGGAGCCGATGCCGGTGTGGCGTACTTTCGGCTTCATGGAGCTCCGCGCGTTTATTACTCGCAGTACGATTCTGCATCGCTGAATGTATGGATCGCTCGAATGCGTGAGGTCGCCACGATTGGTGCGGATACATGGTGCATCTTCGACAACACCGCATTGGGGTTTGCGTGGGAAGACGGGTTGAGGTTGAAGGAGATGCTGACGGACGGGTAACAACTGAGCGAGTGAACAGCCGGGTACGTTCCCGTTTACGTGCCCGTGTTTCGGGTCGCGTTGGCTCGGGCAGGTTGAACGCACGCGCAGGCGTTTACGGAAACGGTACTGCGAGGGCGGGAATTGCTCTCAGCGCTTCCGCGCAGCTTCTTCTACAGCGCGACGGAGTCGCGGCCAGACACCAGTTGCGTACTTCAGGAAGTTCGCGCGCTGCTCAGCTCGATTAGCCAGGTAAGCCCATGCAGCTTGCCCGCCCTTCGCAGTGTTACAAGGAACACAGCACGCGACAAGATTGCCGTTCGATGCATCACCTCCGCGCATGCGCGGCTGCACATGATCGAGCGTCAGCTCCTCCGGAGGAAAAACCACTCCACAGTAAACGCAGCGAAACGAGTCGCGCGAAAACACTTCATCCCGCCGCCCAGTCATACCACTCGATCAGCCACTCTGTAGTTTCAATAAAACTTCGGGCCCGTAAACGCGTGCGCGTGCGTTGAACATACCCGCGCGAACCCGACCCGAAACACCGGCACGTGAACGTAAACACGCCCGGCCGTTTCGCGGGAGAGGTTCGCTTCGCGGGAACGATTCATTTCGCGGCAAGGCGCATTCTTGTCTCCGCCCAGCGGGTACGCCAGTTTCAGAATCATGGACCTTGATCCCCGCCTCACCCAACTCCAACGCGCCTTCGCAACGCGCCCGGCCGAACCCCCAATCGAGCGAATGCCCACCTCGAGAGAAGCAGCAGTAGCCTTGCTGATCCGCCCCGCCGAAACGCTCGAAATCCTCCTCATCAAACGCTCCGAGCGCGAGTCGGATCCATGGTCCGGTCATATGGCCCTTCCCGGCGGCCGCCGCGACCCGGTCGATATCGACCTCTACGCAACCGTACTCCGCGAAACACACGAAGAAATCGGCGTCCAGCTCGCGCGCGCCGGCCAGCGCATTGGAATGCTCGATGAAGTAGCGCCGCGTACTCCGCGCCTCCCTCCATTCATCATCACGCCGTTCGTATTCGGAGTCCCGCACGACACGCAGGCAGTACCGGATGCAATGGAAGTCGAGGCAGCGCTGTGGATCCCGATCACCGCGCTGCGCCAACTGGATGCTGTGAGTGAGATCGTACTGGAGTTGGAAGGCGGAAGCCGCACTTTCCCGTCTCTGCGTTACGGCGAGCACGTAATCTGGGGCCTGACGCACCGCATCCTGAGTCAGTTTCTGGAGTTGGCAGCCGAGGCGGGTGTATAGCGCAGGGTGTAAAGTGTAAAGTGTAAAGTGTAAAGTGCTGTTGTAGTAGCTGTAACCTAGATCTTCCCCGCCACCCGCGCCGCCACCCCCGGCTGCCGAACGCCCGCACTGAACCCATCATACTCAGCCTCAGGCCCCTTCGGCGCATTCTCCTCACGACGCGCCAACGCAGCATCAGCAGCACGATCGATGTCCTCACTCACACGCGTCTCGATCGCGTCCAGAGCTTCGCGCTGCACACCATGCGCGAGCAGGTATTCTTCGTACATGGCGATGGGATCGCGCGCGCCCCAGTGCGCGAACAGCTCGGCGGCGAAGATCTCACGCGCTTCGGCTTCATCGTGCGTTGCATGCCCGCCCATGCGAAACGTGTCGACGACGAGCAGTGTCGGCCCGCCACCCGAACGGGCGCGATCCGCGGCAAGCTTCGTCGCTGCATACACGTCAAGCACGTTGTTCCCATCCGCCCACGCGCCCGCGACGCCGTACATGTCCGGCCATTTGCGAAAGTCGCCGCGCTGGTGCTGCTCCAGCCGCGTACCGAGCGCAACCTGATTGTTCTGCAGGACGAAGATCGCCGGAACCTGCTGTACGGCCGCGAAATTGATGCCTTCGTGGAACGCGCCCGTCTTGGTTGCGCCATCGCCGATCCACGTCAGTGCAACGCGCGCCGCGCGCTGCGGCTTGAACGCACGCGCAACGCCTGCCGTCACGGGCCCCATCTCGCCGACATGCGAGAGCGGCTGCAGCACGCCGTGCGACAAATCACCGAAGTGACCATCGCGTCCCTGGTTCGGTCCTGTCGCAGATCCCAGATACCCGTCGAACATTACATCGAGTGGAATGCCCATCTCGTGAAGTGCGCCGGCATTTCGAATCATTGGTGCGACAACGTCGTGCTCCCGATCGAGTGCGTGCACGTTCCCAACCGTGACAGCCTCTTCGCCCGTGCCGAGCCACGCTTTCGAGATCACACCGCGTCGCACCCAACGCTTCAACGCATAATCGTGCAATCGTGTGCGCACCATGCCTTCGTACAGACCCAGAAAACCTGCTTCATCAAGCGCAGCAATTATCGCAACGCGGTCCCCCTCCGCGCTTGCGCGCGCCTCGTAATCGCGTAGCAAAGCGGAGTCAGCACGCCAGGCGCTGTACTCGGGCGGATCAAATGATGAATTTCGCTTCATGTGGGAAAAGCTAAACGATGCGACGAGGGTGCGCTACTTGGGCCGAGCTTCTGCCACGCTCTCCTGGATCGCGCGACCAATGCGGGCTGCCGTGATGTCCAGCTCCGAGCGTGATGGGATCGCGGCGTCGGCCAGTGGCAGATGAAACGGAAAGTCCTCCCCCTCACGCACTGGAATCAAATGGAAATGGAAATGACCGACGTCCTGGCCGCCTGCGCGGCCATTCGCACTGAACACATTGAGCGACTCTGCACCGGCGGCTTTCTTGATGCCGGGCGCCAGCCTGCGCGCAACTGCCAGGCAGTGTGCGGCAAGGTCTTCGGGCATGTCGAACAGCGTTTCGTGATGATCCCTCGAGACGACGAGTGTGTGGCCGGTCGAGACCGGCTGGATATCCATGAAGGCAATCGCACGATCGTCCTCATATACCAGACTCACCATCTCCTCGCCGCCAATTATGCGGCAAAAAACGCAGTCATCGCCGACCATGGACTCCCCCGGAATATGCTCGCGCGCCCGAAAAGTGCGCTGCTCAAAGCATCTGCATGATGCGGGCCGGACGGGGAATTGCCAGCACCCCCTGTAGCGCGCACATTAGTGACCGTTGAATGACCCTAGATTTTGGAACCAATGAGCGAAGCTTCGAGAGTAAATCTCACCACGCGAACTGGCCTGGAGATCCCCCCGGTCATGCCGCTGGCACTCCTTGAGTCCGTCCGTGCGCACGACCGGCCGGGCGAGATCCTCGAGGATGAGGACCTCTCGGTCAGCCTGCCGCGGCGCCTGGGTCTCACGGGGGTCGTCGAACGACAGATGATGCAATACCAGCAGGCGGCGAAGAAGGGGAAAAAGGTCTCACTTGACGATGTAGCGAGTCTCATCCATCTCGTGCTCCGCCGGCCGGACGCAGAGCCGATCATGCGCGAGACCGGTCAACGCGTAGCGCGTACGCACTTTCAGAGAGTGCCGAAAGCGTGGGTGAAGATGTTGCGCGCACTCCCGAGGGGGGCCGTGTTCGCATCGCTGCGTCGCTCATCGCGCCGCATGCTGATGAAATTCCTCGCCGAAGACGGTCTCGAGGTCACTGCAAAGCCTCTCACGCTCCGCTCGAAGAACTCCGTCGCCGCACAGATCGATCCGTCCGGCAACATGTGCGTGTTGTACAGCGGCGCGCTCGAGGAGATCGCATTGCTCTACACCGAGACGCGCCCAAACGTCGTACATCATATCTGCAAGACACGCGGCAATGCATACTGCGAGTGGACGCTCACCGAATGAGCAGCACAATTGCAGCCGAGCAACCGCGCTTTTTCACAGTCGAAGAAGCAAATCGCACGCTGCCTCTGGTCCGCCGCATTGTACAGGACATCGTGAGTACGTATCCCGAGCTGCAACGCGAGACCGAGCAAATGCACCAGCTCGCATCGGCCGGCATCGGCCCCGAGCTGCAGGTGCGCATCGAAAAACTGCGCGACCAGATCGACCGGACATCCGACCGCATCAACAGCTTTATCAAGGAGCTCGAGCAGATTGGCTGCTGCTTCAAGGGCTTCGAGGAAGGTCTCGTAGACTTCTACAGCCTCTACAAGGGCAAGCCAGTTTTCCTCTGCTGGAAATTCGACGAAAAGCGAATCACACACTGGCACGACGTGGACAGCGGCTTCGGAGGACGCCAACCGATCACAGTGGAATTTGCAGAGGAAATCCGCAGGGCATTGCCAAGTTAAGGCAGCGATTAGGGATTAGCGATTAGCGATTAGCGATTAGCGATTAGCGATTAGCGATTAGCGAGTAGCGATTAGCGATTAGTTTGA
>JBBQYT010000074.1:0-7781 GCA_038208385.1 Longimicrobiales bacterium
GCGAGGCCCGCACTCGCAATCGCCTGCCGCATGCGTCCGAGAAACACATCAGCGAGCGCAAGATTTCCGAGGTAGCCACGTGTGTAATCGGTTTCAAAAAGAACGAATTCGTGGGTCTTCAAATCGTAAATCCCTGGAGGGTGCGGTATCGGCACGTGCAGGAAAACAAGATCCATGTAAGGGTCGGCGACTTCGCGTTCGGAACGACTTTCGACAAGCTCGTAGAGCTCGCGCCAATGCGCGTGCAGGCCGAGTGGCGGAATCTGTACGAGCTGTGAAGCGACGACACGAGGAAGCGATGTTTCACCGGAGGCGCCGAACAGCGGCCATGATGCGCAACGCGCGAGCACTGCCTTGAGGACGCGGCAATACGGCAGCCTGTAACCGACCAGCGAAATGCGCCCGCCTTCGCCGTCGATTCTGCCGAGAAAGCCAGTGTTTTTGCTCCACGGTCCCGATTCATGTCCTTTGGCAAAGTGCAGTCCAAGCTCATCGGTGCTCAATGCGTTTGCGACGCGAACACGCCGCCCCGCGATGTACGAGGGCAGCGAATAGACGGTCGCCGAGCTGGGGGAGAGCGCACTGTCTGCGAACAGGCTTTGATTGCGCAGCGCATCGAAGTTGGGAAGCGACAGCGCTGCGGGCCGCTCAGAAAAACTAAGCCTGTAGTCAAGCTCATCGAACACAATGAAGATGACCCTGCGCCCGCTGAAAGCCGCGGTTTTGCCACCGCCGTGCCCTGCATCAACAATCGATTCGAACGAAGGGTCGACATCGCCCTTCGCAATAAACCAGAGCGTGGCTCCGACGGAATACAGAAGCAGCGGACTGATGATGAGCGCGAGTTCGATGACGATAGTCAACACCTGGGAATAAAAGCGCACGACTGCCCAGGCGATCAGGCCGCCAATGACCGCCAGCAGTACCAGACCCACCGCATTGTGCAGCATGCGCTCGACTGCAACGGTCAGAACGGTGATGACGTGCGGCGCAGCAACGAGACGGCGCAGCTCGTTCAGCGGGATCCATGCGATCGCGAGTACGCCGACAGCAGCGGCAACGGCGCCGCCGGTGCGGCGCGAACGCGCGAGCCACAGCAGTCCTGTCAGAAGCAGGCCCGTCCCTGTCAGGCCAACCAGGAATGCAAACAGATCGATGGCGCGTGCACCCGCAAAAAACGACGGCGGACCGTGCCGGGTGAGCAGGTTACTCCAGATGCGTACGTAGCAGAGATTCGCAAGCGAGAATCCAGCGAGCGTCAACTCAACTGAGCGCCGGCGTCGACTTTTTTCGGAGAACAAGGACTTTCCTGCCGGTTCCGGGTAGGGACTCGGCGTTGAGGATGTCGAAGTGACGGCCGGACTCGTTGACAAAGTCATCTTCCGTGGGCTCTCTATCCGGCATGACTCGGCCGCGCAACAGCAGCCGAAAATGTGAGTCGTCTGGCGGAACGTACTCGACCAACGCGAAGTCCGTTGTGATTCCGGCCAGAAAATCGAAAATGCCGTTCAACGGAATACGCTCGGTCAGGAGCAGGTGATGCACGAGTGCAAATGCGAAAACCGCATCGAAGCGACCGCGCGCTCTATCGAGAAACGAGGTCCATTCGGCGTTCCGCCAGCCAGCAGCGGGCGATGGCGCGCCAAGATCCATGACGAGCGGAAGCACGGCCAGCTTGTCGGCGCGCGCGGTGCGGTACAGTGCGTCGATGCTGACTTCATCGGAATCCACAGCGACGACTCGCGCACCTGCGCGCGCGGCCTCCACCGACAAGCTTCCGGTGTTGCACCCCAGATCGAGCACGCGTCGCGCTGCATGGGCGCGCATAAAATCTACTACGACACGCTTTTTCGCATCATGATACGCCTGTGGATGCTCCGCACCGTCCGTGTAGGCACTCCACCTCGATGCAGTGCGTGTATCAATGCGACCGATAGACTTGCGCAGCCCCTTGAGCATCCACGCGAGCGTAAACTGCGCGCTTTCGGGGTCCGTCCTGCGCGCGCTGTATTTTTTCAGCCGGTCGGGAGATCCCGAGGACTCGAGCATGTGCGGTAGCGTCACGTGAGTGAGCGCGGGTCTGCTCAGGCGACGCCCAATCGGCAGCATGCGCGCGGCGGCTTCGGGCTCGATTCCTTCGCGCGATGTCGTGAAGATCTGCCGTAGCGAAGTGCCCGTCTCGCGGTTGATCAGCAGCGGAATGAGGAAGCATCGCACGAACTGCGCGTAGGGCAGCCATATCGGATCCGCTGCATCTCGCTTTTCGATGGACAGCAGATCGACGAACACAGGTGCAGCGCCATTGAAGAGGATGTTGAATGGCGTTGCATCCTTGAGCCCGAACGAAAGCGGCAGGAGCTCTTCGGCGAGGTCGAGCGTCGTCAGCGCAGCAGCACGCAGCATCTCGGGCGACCATTCGTACGGATACGATACGAACGGCACGCGCTCGTGCTCAACGGCGCCGCAGAACGCACGATCGAGCTGAGTTCCCGCAGACGTTTCTGCTTCCGCTTTGACGCTCCTGAAGTCGTCGGCAGGAACCAGACGGGATTGAGGCAGGCGGCCGGCCGCCGACCACGCGCTCACGACCGGGAGGGCCAGAATTGCCGCAACTCGCTCGATGCCCTGCTCACGTACGAAGCGTACTACGCGATCCTCGAGCGGAACTACTACGCCGTCCGGATCTCGAAACGAAACTCCACTCACGATTCGGGATCGACGCTCGCAGGGCCGTTCTTTTCCGCGCCACTGTCTTTTCCGCGGAACGCGCCTTTGACGCGCGTGATGATCTAGCGCGCGCGAAACAGCAGGCCGATGCACGCAGCGCCAACGATTTGCAGAACGAGCGACGCAGAACCTGGATCGACGTAGATCAAACTGCAGCGCGCTGGTAGAATTCTGCGACCGAGCTCACAACATAGCGAACCTGCTCGGGTTTCAGCTCAGGGTACACAGGCAGAGCAAGCACCTCTCCCGCCGCCTTTTCGGATTCGGGGAAGTCACCCTCACCATATTCCAGGTCACGGAAGCATTCCTGCAGGTGCAGCGGCAGCGGATAGTAGACCTCGGTGCCGACATTGCGCTCCTTGAGATGCTTTTGCAGCGCGTCACGGTCGGGCGCGCGAATCACGAACTGATTGTAGATGTGCCCGGGCACGTCTTCCGGAAGAACAATGTCCTGCAGCTCGGCGTCATTGAACAGCTCTCGATAGAGTGCAGCATTGCGCCTGCGGCCTTCCGTCCACGCCTGCAGGTGCGGAAGCTTCGCTCGCAGCACTGCCGCCTGCAGTGCATCGATCCTGAAATTGCCACCTACGATCTTGTGGTAATACTTCGGCTTGCTGCCGTGCACGCGAATGATGCGGAGAAGCTCACCCAGGTCCGCGTCGTTCGTGATCACCATACCCGCGTCACCGAACGCGCCGAGGTTTTTGCTCGGAAAAAACGAAAAGCAGCCGATCGAGCCAATCGTACCGGCCTGGCGCCCCTCGTCATCAAACGATCCGATGGCCTGCGCTGCGTCTTCGACGACGGGGATGGCGTGGGAGTTCGCGAGCTGCATGACCCTGGTCATGTCCGCGCAGCGACCGAACAGGTGCACCGGCATGATTGCCCGCGTGCTCGGTGTCAGTACTTCCGCGATTTTCGAGGGGTCGATGTTGTAGGTCAACGGATCGATGTCGACGAAGACCGGCCGCGCGCCCAGCCGTGCGACGACGCCCGCCGTCGCAAAAAAGCTGAACGGCGTGGTCACGACTTCATCGCCCGGTCCGACATCCAGCGCCATCAGAGCTGCAAGAAGCGCATCGGTGCCTGATGACATGCCGACAGCTTCCTTTGCGCCGCAAAACGACGCGACCTCCTGCTCGAACGCCGTGACTTCGGGTCCGAGAATGAAATACTGCGATTCGACGACGCGATCGATTGCCGCCATGACGTCCTCGCGGATCGTCGCGTGCTGCGCACCAAGGTCCAGCAATGGCACTTTCATCGCGCCACCACCATTTCCGACTCGCTTGCGATTGTCACCTTCTGTCCGTCCTTCAGATATGTCCGATTGCAGGCGGGGCAAGTCCCCTCTTCCCGTTTGAATTCGATTCGATTTCCGCACACGCACATCCAGCCAACGATCCGTCCGGGATTCCCCACTACCAGCGCGAAGTCTGGAACGTCCTTCAACACTACTGCTCCCGCACCCACGAACGCGTATCGGCCGATCGTGATGCCACACACAATCGTGCAGTTCGCGCCGAGCGAGGCGCCTTTGCGCACAAGCGTGCTGCGCAGCTCATTCATCCGGAGAATCTCGCTGCGCGGGTTGAACACGTTCGTAAACACCATCGAGGGGCCGCAGAACACGCTGTCCTCGAGCTTCACTCCTTCGTAAACCGACACGTTGTTTTGAATCTTGACGCCATCGCCTACATCAACGTTAGGACCGATCACGACGTTCTGACCGATGCGGCACCCTGCGCCGATCGTGCAGTTCTTCAATATGTGCGAGAAATGCCAGATCGTGGTCCCAGCGCCGATGGAAACGCCGTCATCGACCACAGCGGTGTGGTGCACCGTGTGGTTTGCCGGTTTGGCGGCCGCTGCAACCGGCGCGGACTTCGGTGTGCCCGGCACGACGGGCGAGTCCAGGCCAAGCTGACACTCGCGCAAAACGGCGAGCACGCGCAGCGCTTCACGGCCGTCCGTGCGCGGCGTCGCGCGTGTCTTCACACATTCGAGGAAATGCTCGCACTCGGCGCGCAGCGGCTCGGACAGCTCGAGCGGAACTGCCTGTCCTTCAGCGCGCGACGGCACCGGATGGTGATTTTTCCACTCGATCGAATGCGGATACAGGACCAGCTTGTTCTCCTTTTCGAGGTCATTGAATACCGCCATCTTGCGCTCACCGACGATAACGAGCTTCTGCTCCTTGAACGGATGCAGCCACGAGACGAAGATGTGACCTTTGACACCGCTCGGGAACGACAGCAGGCTCACCGTCGTGTCTGCAATCCCCGTCTGCAGATAGTTGCCGCCCTGCGCGTGCACCTGCTCCGGCATCTCTTCGAGCAGGCCGAGAATCACCGAAATGTCGTGCGGGGCAAACGACCACAGGATGTTTTCTTCCTGTCGGATTTTGCCGAGGTTCAGACGGTTGGAGTAAACGTACTGAATCTTGCCGAGGTCTCCCGAATCGATCAGCTGTTTGAGCTTGAGGATCGCAGGGTGATACCACAGCAGGTGTCCAACCATGAGGATGCGCTTGTTGCGTTCGGCCAGGTCGACAAGACGTTGGCCTTCATCGAGCGACAAGCACAGCGGTTTTTCGACGAGCACGTCCTTGCCGCTCTCGAGCGCGCGCCGCACGAGCTCGCCATGTGTCTCCGCCGGCGTTGCGATGACTACGGCATCGACATCCGGATCGGCGAACACACGATCGACCGAGTCGAGCACCGGAACGGACGGGTACGCGGCGGCGAGCTCCGCGCGGCCTTCCGCACTTGTATCACATATTCCGGTGAGCGCTCCAATCGCGTGGAAGTTTCGCACGAGATTGCGACCCCAATAACCAGCTCCAATGCAAACGACACGAGTTGCAGTCGACACATTCACTCCAGTGTAAGAAACAACAAAGAATCAGTTGAATGGCACCGTCGTTCAGCGTTCAGGCAAGCCCCGCATGCGTTTGAACGGATGGCGCAGGTCACGAATCATAGCGCGCCACAAGTCTGTGAACTCCCGATAATCATCGGCGTCGTTGCGACGCGCACGACCTGCGAACTCGGCGAGGAATGCAATCATCATGGCGAGGACAAAGCCGAGGATCAGGACAACAAGTGCTTTGGTCGCCATCTTACGGCTGTCCGGCCTGAGCGGTCGCGCGGCTTCCTCGATGACTGTGATCACGGGGATGTTGCGCACCTCTTCGATGCGCGCCTGCTCGTAGTTTTGCGCCAGCGTCGTATAAACCTGCTGCTGCATGCCGACGGCGCGCTCGAGCCGATCATGATCGATGCGCAGCTCCGGCGCATTGCTCAGCTGGCGATTGCGCTCGAGGAAGCTCGAAAGTCGCGCTTCGGCTGCGCCGAGATCCGCCCGCGCCACCGCCAGGCGTTCCTGCACGAAATTGCGTTCTGCGCCCGCGCGCGTCTGCCGTCGCCGGAGATTGAAGTCGTTCGTCAGCTTCACAAAGCGCGTGGCGATCTGCTGTGACACGTCCGGATCGGGCGTGCTCACTCCGAGGCGGACGATGCCGGTCTGCACAGACGCGATTACGGTCGTGCCCGCGCTGAGTCTCGCGATTGTCGCTTCGCGACGAATTGCGCTCGTTGGACCGCTGATCCCATAGATTTCCTCCAGCCGCGCAGGCCGGTGCAGGCTGGTCATGTAGCTGCTGTCGACCAGCGCGCCGATGATCGCGCGCGAACGAACGAGCTCCGCATAAAACTGCGGCGACTCATCCGGCTGGTTGCCCTGCACGGCGACGCCGAACTGCGCGGCAATGCCGGCTACGCCCGAGCGTTGGCCGGAAGTGCTCTGCGGCAGGAAAGAGGTAGTAGCCGTGTACGTGCGCGGCTGCATCAGCGCGTAGCTGACGACGGCCACAGTCAGCACCACCGGTAGAATCACGATGAGGAGACGCCAGCGAAGCAGCACGTTCGCTACTTCCAGCAGCGAAATCTGACGTACGGCATCGTCGTCAGGTACCTGAGCGAGCTCCGACCCGCGCGGCAGCGGGGCCGGCGGAATGTGCGCGCTGTCTTTCATGGGCTGCTCCTTAGCTGTCGCGGCATGGACGGGACGCGGCGCGGGAGCAGGCTGGAGGCAAGCATGACCTGGTATAGGAAGCCGACCAGAATCCCCGCCATTACGCCCCGCACCATCGACATCTCGCCGTACCAGAACCACATGAATGAAACTACGAAGACCGAAGCCCACAGCAACCGGAGCCAGAACTCGCCGCGCGCGGCCGCCTGCTCGAGGCGCGCGACGACAAACCCGTACACTGCCATCACGCCGAATGCCCCCATAGCACCGAAATTCATGAAGCCGACGTTCACGACGTGCAGACCACCGGAGGTCACACCCGTGCCGATGATGTCAGCGGCCAGGTTGTGATCCGCCTCGACGGCGCGCTCGATGCCGATTGCATGCGTGATGATTCCGGGCGGCAACGACAGCACGTAATCAAGGTATGTCTCCCCGTGTCGCAGCTCCAGCGCGCCATTACGATAGAGCGATGTCACGCCCAGGTTCGACAGCAGTGTCATCGTCCACGGCGAGTGATTCCAGATGCTGCGCGCGGTATCCCAGAAGCCCATATACGAGATGATTGCGCGCGCGGTCGCGTCCGTCAGCGTGAAGCGCAGCGAACCGATCGCAATGAATATTGGAACGACGGAGAGGCAGATGATGGCCACCAGTCGAAGACGTCCACGCAGCACCTTGCTCCACGCTTCATTCTGGGAACGGCGCAGAGGCGAAGTCAGATACATCGCGAGCAGTGTGACGATCAGCCCGCTCGATTCGCGGTCTCCACGCAGCAGCTGCAGAAAAATCACGATGTAGAAGGTGACCGCGAGCAGCGCGGTCATCTTCATGCGACGAACGCGGCCAGTGAGCTCGCGCTCGGTATCGATGAAGAGCACGACGAGAAGAACGTAGGAAACGACGTAGGCCGCCGGGAAGTTCAGCTCGAGCGCGGTCGTGCTGAGCAGTTGCTGGCCGCCGTATTGGCCCTCGAGAATTGTCGCACTCGGAGCACTCAGGTACGAAAAGCCAAAGGA
>JBBQYT010000075.1:0-7770 GCA_038208385.1 Longimicrobiales bacterium
CGCTTTGTCGGAGCCCGGAATCCGGTCCGACACAGACTTCAAATACGGCTGCGGCGGACGATTGCGCCACGACTCTTCGATTGCAGCGGTGTGTCCACCGCACGTCGAGTGGTAATACGCAAGAATCGGCTGGTCCTGATACGTGATGATCTCGCCGGCAGTCTCGGTGACTGCGCGGCTCGTCACGGTGTCTTCGCGCGACAGACCGCCATACACCTGGTCATCGACCGTCGCATAAAAATCGAATCCGCGCGCCTGTCTGCCGTTCAGGTTGCCGATCGCATACGTACGGGCTGCAATCGCCTGGGCTTTTACGGCCTCGATCTCGCTTACCGGCCGCACGCCGATCTCGAGCGGCACGACGCCAAGCAGGTAGTCTTCCAGCTCGACCATGTTCAGCGCCGTTACGTGGCCGTTCCCCGCCGAACGCACGAGCGCTTCGCCGCGATACGAGCGACCCGACACCAGCACTGCACCACCCTTCTTCGGACGCACGATCAGTGGCGCCGGGAACGGACCTTTCGCACGGCCGTCTTCCGCCGTCGCAGTCAGATTGCCGGTATCATCAGCCGTGATCGTCACCTGCTGTGTCGCCGCAGGCGATAAAATCACAGCGCCGCCCGCAACTGCGATTTCGAACGCAGTCGTTGCACTCACGATGACCTGCAGAGAATCGACGACCAGACCTACGCGCACGATCGGCTCCTTGCCTGCGCGCACCGCGTTTGCCGTTGCAGGCGTTGTTGCCGAAGGCGTCTTCGACGATGGTGCAGGACCGGCCGCGCTGCACCCCGCGAGCGCGAACAGCGCGCATGCAACCGCGAAGCGCGCGCGCATCATCGTGTTTCCGCGCCTGCCAGCTCGCGACGCGCCGACGCTGCCACAACCTCAGCGGTCAGCTCATCCTCCCCCGCGCCGGTAATGCGTGCGTGCACGAACATGCCGGGTACGAGGCCCGCGCCGCGCACGCGCACTGTGCCATCGATTTCGAGCGCCTGCGCATACGTCCGTCCGATCGCAGGCCTGCCGCGCGATCCTGCCTCATCGATCAGCACGAGCATCTCCTGGCCGATGTAGGTCTCATTTTTCTCGAGCGTGATCGAGCGCTGCACATCGAGAAGCCGCTCGAGGCGTTCGCGGCGAATCGTTTCAGGCACCTGCTCAGCCATTGTCCCTGCCGGCGTGCCTTCTTCCACGGAGTACGCAAATGCACCCAGATGATCGAAGCGGATCTCTTCGAGCAGAGCGAGCATGTCCTCGAAGTCGTCTTCCGTCTCACCGGGGAAGCCGACAATCACGGTCGTGCGCAGGGCGAGGTTCGGAATTGCCGAACGAAGCCAGTCGATGCGCTCGCGGATCGTACGCTGGCGTTCGGGACGACGCATGCGCGCGAGAATGCGATCGGATCCGTGCTGGATGGGCATGTCGAGGTATGGCAGGATGCGCGGCTCACGCGCCATCAGGTCGATGAGCTCTTTGTGGATGCCGGACGGATACATGTAGAACAGACGCAGCCACGGGATGCTCGTGTTCTTGAGCAGTGCGTCGAGAAGCTCGGGCAGCATACCGCGGCGCGATCCGCCGTTTGGTGCGGGCGCAGACGCGGGCACGGGCACGGCGCCGTGCGAACCGGCCATCGTCGCGAACGGGCGGCCCATGAAGTAGTCCGTGCCTGCCGGAATCGCTGCTGCGCCGCGCAACAGATCGCGGCCGTACCACGTCGTGTCCTGGCTGATGATGTTCAGCTCGTGCACGCCACTCCGCTCGAGCTCCCGTGCTTCGCGCACGAGCAGGTCGATCGGCGTCGAGCGATGTTTGCCACGCATCAATGGAATCGCGCAAAAGGCGCAGCCGTGATCGCAACCTTCACTGATCTTCAGATACGATGTGTGGCGCGTCGCAGTGCTCATCACGCGCAGCGGCATTTCCATGGTCGGGATGAAAGACTCCGAAGGCGCAATCAGCCCGCGTGCAAGGAGCTCCGGTACCAGGCGATCGACTTCGGAGAGTCCGAGAAATAGATCGACTTCCGGAAGCTCGACCTGCAGCTCGCTCTGATAACGCTGCACCAGGCAGCCCATCGCAACAACAGCGCGCACCTTACCTGCCGTTTTCAGACGAATGGCTTCGATGATCGTGTCGATCGATTCTTCCTTGGCACGATCGATGAACCCGCACGTATTGATGACGATGATATCCGCATCACTGGTCTGATCGGCGACACTTGCGCCCGCGCCGTGCAATCGGCCGAGGATGCGCTCGCTATCGACGGTATTCTTGTCGCAGCCCCGTGTGATCAGACCGATGCGCGCGTCCGTGCCGGTCCATGGCGTGACTGAGCCCGCATCGGAGTTCGGTGCGGGCTTCGAGCCGAGGACCGGCAAGGACGTCCTTTTCTTTGGCTTTGCGCTCATCGATCCGGTGACACAGGAAACGGCTCCCGGAATATACCGGAATCGCGTGCCGGCATCAATTCGACGTCGCCGTTTCAGCCACGATCGATGATTCGTGCGTTGGGAGGAGCGGTGAAGTGGAAAAGCCCGGCCGACGGTGCAGCGTTGACACGGAGGTCACGCAACTCGAAGCGGCGCACGTTGCCGTTTTCTTCGGTAATCTCGAAACGCCGCGCCAGCGAGTCCTTTGAATCGATCCAGACTTTCAGCTTCTTGTAGGCGAGTCGCTCACGCGGAACCATCGTGACAGCGAATGTGCTGCGTCCACCAATGGTCTCCTTGCCATCGAGTGTGGAATTGAAGCGCCGTACCGGATCACCGAGGAACTGCGCCTGGAGGTCGACCCCGGCGGTTCCCGCTGCGCTCACGGGTGCGCGCAATACCTGCTTCGGATCGACGCTCGGATAATAGATCCAGAAATACTGGCCGTCGCTCATGACGATATCGCCAGCGGGCTTGCTGAACTTGAGCAGCAGCAGGTCGGGCTTCTGCTGGTAGAGCATGCCTTCGCTCGAGATGTGCGTGCCAATGAGCGGATTGTCGATCTGCTGGACGAAGCTGGCCTGCAGCGAGCGCACCTTCTCGTACGCGGCCGCAGCAGCGCGCAGGATTCTGTCAGTCTCGGGAGTCGCCGGCTGAACGGGGACTGCGGCCGGTGACGCGGGCCCCGACGCAGCGGCAGGCCGGATCGCCACGGGCGCTACCGGCGGAGTGGCTGCACGGGTGAGTGACGTTTCGCTGGTCTCTTCCGCGAGCGGATCGGAACGAAACTGTGTGCGAGAACCAAGCGCTATCGATGCGGCGGCGCCTGCAGCGGCGATAATGATGAGAATTGTCTTCAGCTTCAACATGACCTGATTAAAAGATTCGGGACGCGTACGTGTGTATGGTACACACCCGTGCAGGACCCGTTCCTGAATTTTCCTAGACGGGCCCGCACACGTTGGCGAGCGACTCGAGTCCGATCAGAACCTCACGCGGCTTGGAGCCGTTCGGCGGTCCCAGCACTCCAGCGTGGTGAAGCTGATCGATGATGCGGGCAGCGCGGCCGTAGCCGATTCCGAGCCGGCGCTGGAGCAGTGACGTCGAGCCCTGCTGGAACTGAATGCACACTTCCGCCGCTTCGCGAAACTTCTCGTCGCGCTGGTCCAGGAATTCTTCTCCCGCAACGGACGAGCCTTCTTCGGCCTCGCGCGACCGAACAACTTCCAGGATGTCATCTTCGATCGCAGGACGATCCGCCCCGCCTTTGCGGTACCAGCGCATCAGCCTGTCGGTTTCTTCCGTCGACAGATACGCACCCTGCACGCGCACTGGATCCGACGTGCCGGGCGGCAAGAACAACAGATCGCCATTGCCCAGCAGTGCGTCGGCGCCGTTCTGGTCGATAATCGTGCGCGAATCGACTTTCGAGCTGACGCGGAACGCGATGCGACACGGGAAGTTCGCCTTGATGAGTCCCGTGATCACGTTCACACTCGGACGCTGTGTCGCAACAATCAAATGGATGCCGATGGCGCGTGCCTTCTGTGCAAGCTGCGCGAGCGGACGCTCGATCTCTGCCTGCACCGCCATCATCAGGTCAGCGAGCTCATCCAGCACGACGACAATGAAGGGCAGTGGACCGTCCGTGTACGTCCAGCGCTGCGGATCGTTGTCCCGTGCAGGATCAGCGCTCGGATTCGCGCGCTTCAGCTCCGCCCCATCGCGCACACGCTGATTGAACTCACCAAGCGAACGCGTGCCGTTCACAGACAACAAGGCATAACGGCGCTCCATCTCGAACACGGCCCACTTCAGCACTACCGCTGCATCCTGGGGATCGGTGACCACCGGATGGCGCAGATGCGGGAGATCTGAATACATGCTGAGCTCGACCATCTTCGGGTCGATCAGCAGAAGCCTCAGCTCGAGCGGCGAATATTTGAAGATCAGGCTCGTGATCAGCGTGTTGATGCAGACGGATTTTCCGGAGCCGGTTGCACCGGCGATGAGCAGGTGCGGCATCTTCGCGAGATCTGCCACGTACGACTTGCCCGTCAGATCCTTGCCAAGCGCGAGCGGCAGCTGGCCGCGTGAATTCTTGAATGCGGGTGACTCGAGAATTTCCCGCAAGGCGACGACATCCGGCTTCGGATTCGGCACCTCGACGCCCACGGCACCCTTGCCTGGAATCGGCGCAACAATGCGGACGCTCGGCGCTTTCAGTGCGAGCGCCAGATCGGCATCGAGCGCTGCAATGCGATTCACCTTCACGCCGGGCGCGGGCACGACCTCGAACTGCGTGACGACGGGCCCCGTGGTTCTGCCGACGATCTGACTCTCGACCTTGAACGTGCGCAGTGCTGCGATGAGAACTTCGCCAAGCCTGTCGAGCTCTTTGTCGCTGACGGAAATGTCACGCGCATCCGGTTGCGCGAGCAGTGATACCGACGGGAGCTCGGTCGACAGCTGGTCACCGTGCTCTTCCAGCTCTTCGACGACTTTGGTTGGCCTGCGCGAGCGACGCACACCCAGCCGCTCGAGCCTTGACGGCTTGGGCTCCTCTTCGACAACAACCGCGATGACATCTTCTTCATCAACAATGTCGATTGCAGTTTCGCGCTCGCGCTCGAGCTCGACAGCGGCAGCCTTTTCGTTTGGCGTAAGAATCTTCGCGCCCTTCACACCGCCGCGGATCAGCGCAGAGATGGGATTCCAGCCAATTGTCGCAACGCAAACAATGACGAGCAGGAGCAGCACGACGAGCCATGCGCCAAACCAGCCAAGCAGCGCCACCAGCGGAACGGCGATCGTGTGTCCGAGCCAGCCGGCGGCAGTGCTCGGCAACACAGCACGCCCCGGCACTCCGGAGTCGGACGTCAGCAACGCCGCCCCAGTCGGTAGCAGCAGTGCAACGCCGGTTGCGAGGGCGGCCCAGCGAAATGCGTTGTCGGTATGGATCCAGTCGAAGCACGCGCAGCCTGCAAGCGCGCTGAGCACAATGAGCAGCGGAAATCCCGCGCCGAGCGCGCCGACGCCGGCATCGGAGATGATGCGACCGAGCACGCCCATGAGGTTGCCCTCGGGAAATGCGCGGATGCCTGAGCCGCCGAACAGCCCGGGCGGTATGAGACTGAGCGCGAGAAAAGCTGAGATCGCGAGGAGGGCGATACCGAGGAGTTCGCGACGTTGCTTGCTCTTCAACATCAGAGGCGAGTCCTGCTAGATCGAGATTTCGCGCTCGCGCAGCTCCGGCACTATGCCGTGCCGATCCACGTCGGCGCAGAAAGCGAAGTCATCCCTGAGACCTGCGTCGATGAGCTGCCGCCCTGCAGCGGTCGAGCGCATCATGCGCGTGATCGCCTTGCCGTAGCGTCGAGCGAGCACGAGTGCAGCAGCTGTCGCATCGTTCATCTTGACGCGCCTGCCGACGCGCTCCTTGATGCGCAGTGCGAGGAGTCCCGCACCGACAGCATCCTCGAGTGCAAACTGGCCTTCGCGTCCTGCGCACACGATAACACAATCACCTCCATCATCCACAACCGCGCGCGCAACAGCACCGAGATTCAGCAGGGAGCCGACGATCACGCGCCGCGCCGCAACCGATGTAAGAAGCGCAACCGTGCCATTCGTCGTGCGCATGATGAGCACTTTGCCGCCGACATTCCCGGTATTGAACTCGGCAGGTGAGTTGCCGAGATCGAAGCCCTCGATGCGTTGCGACATGCGTTCACCGCACAGCAGTGTCGTCGTGCGATCGAGGTTCTGGCCGAGGCGCACGGCTTCATCGACCGTTGCAACCGGGATGATCGACTTCGCGCCGTTTGCAATCGCTTCCACCATCGTACTGGTCGCGCGCAGGACGTCGAAGATGACAGCCGTGCGTCCGATCAGGTCCGCCGGCTTCAGCTCGCCCGGCGTGAAGTATGTGTCCAGCCTCATGCCGGAACAGCCGCTCGCTCGCTCATTCGCCGCTCGACAAACTTTGTGTCGAAGTCACCGGCAATAAACGCTGGATCCTGAACGAGCTCGAGAAGAAACGGGATCGTCGTATGAATTCCTTCGACAATGAACGACTCGAGCGCAATGCGCGTACGCACGAGCGCCTCGGGACGGTCGTTGCCCCACACGATCAGCTTCGCGACGAGCGAATCGTAATACGGCGGCACGAGATATCCCGCGTATGCGTGCGTGTCGAGGCGCACGCCCGGACCGCCCGGTGGATTGAACGTCTCGATGCGGCCGGGGCTCGGCGCAAAATTGCGCGCCGGATTCTCCGCGTTAATGCGGCACTCGATCGCATGTCCGCGCAGGGTCACGCCGCCCGCCGGAATCGAAAGCTTTTCTCCTGCGGCTATTTTGATCTGCTCTTTCCCGAGATCGCCGGTGGACACGCGCGCGGCCACCGGAGGCTCGACCTGGATGCGCGTGTTATTTTCCATTAAATAAAACGACTCGTCCTCGTCGAGCAGAAACTCGATCGTACCTGCCGAAACATAACCGATGGCTTCCGCGCCCTTCACTGCAGCTTCACCCATTCGCCTGCGCACATCGGCGCTCATCGCAGGTGACGGCGATTCCTCGATCAGCTTCTGGTGACGACGCTGGATCGAGCACTCGCGCTCGCCGAGATGAATGATGCGGCCGTGCTTGTCGCCGAGCAGCTGGAACTCGATGTGGCGGGGACGCGCGAGATACTTCTCGAGATACACTGAGTTGTCGCCGAAGGCAGAACCTGCTTCGTTCTGCGCCATCTGCAACTGGTCCGCAAATGTCGCCGCATCCCGCGCCACGCGCATGCCTTTGCCACCGCCGCCCGCTGCCGCCTTGATCAACACCGGAAAGCCGATGTCTTCGGCCAGGCCGCGCGCTTCATCGATGTCGGTGATGGCGCCCGGACTGCCGGGCACCGTCGGCACACCAACCTGCTGCATGGTGCGGCGCGCAACGGCCTTGTCACCCATCAAACGGATCTGCTCTGCCGTAGGTCCGATGAAGTTGATCTCCATCCGCTCGCAGATTTCAGCGAACTCGGCATTCTCGGCCAGAAAACCGTAGCCCGGATGGATTGCTTCGGCGCCGGTGATCTCCGCAGCAGCAATGATGCGCGGAATGTTCAGGTAGCTTTCGCGCGCGGATGCGGAACCAATGCAGATGTCTTCATCGGCAAAGCGCACGTGCAATGACTCGCGATCCGCTTCGCTGTAAACCGCAACCGTACGAATGCCGAGCTCGCGGCACGCGCGTATGACGCGCATCGCGATCTCGCCGCGATTCGCGATGAGTACTTTACGAAACATTGAGTTTAATACTTCAGGCAGGGTGTGATCACGCC
>JBBQYT010000076.1:0-7748 GCA_038208385.1 Longimicrobiales bacterium
CGAGAACCATGATGCCGACGGCCATCAATGCCGGCATGAGTCCAATGCCGATGTAATAGCTGCCCGCGAGTCCCGCCGTAACTGCAAGTCCCGTCAGAGCGAGTACCGACGCGTGACCGGCCGTCATGTTTGCGTACAAACGAATCGCAAGCGAGAACGGCTTGGTCAGCTTACTCAGGAATTCCACCGGCGTCATGATGAGATACATGACCGGCACCATCGCCTTCGGCAGACCCTGTGGCGCATAAAAAATAGTCTTCGCGTAGCCCGCAGCGCCAAGCTCCCGCATGCCGGCGATCTCGACCATGATGAACGTCATGAGTGCGAGCGCTGCCGTCACGGAGATGTTGCCTGTCGGCGATGCACCCCATGGCAGCAGGCCCAGGAAATTGCAGAACAGAATGAAGAAGAACACCGTGACGATGTAGGGCACGAACTTCTCGCCGTGCGGACCCACGTTCTTCAATGCGATTTCATCGCGTACGAACAGAATGATCGCCTCGACGACGTTTGCCGCGCCCTTCGGCCCGGCACCCGCGCCTTCCTTGTGCTTACGATCGGCAGCGCGAGCCGTGATGATGAGCAGGATCGCGACAAGCGTCGCCGACAGCAGCATGAAGAGGACGTGCTTCGAGATCGAAAAATCGAGCGCGATCGGGCCAACGTGGACGGGCGCGAACTGCGGCAAATGCACAATGCCCCACGGAGCTTCCCATTCATAGGAGTCCGAGAGGTGGTGCAGGATCATTTCCTTGATGTCAAAAGCGCCGCTCTTTGATGGTTCGGCGGCGCGTACAAAGGACAGCAATCCGGTCATACGGTTCGGGTCCCCCGAGGCAAAAACAAAGGCTCGAGCATGAGCAACAGAAAGAGGAAGCCAACGAGGCTGAGCATGGCCGTTGCGCGCGGCATTGGCGTGCGGGTCAACCAGAGACCCGCGAGGATCAGCCCAACTGCCCGGAGCAACATACCGCCAACCCAGCCGGCCAGAAACATTGTCGCGTGATCCCGCAGTGCGAGCAGCGCGCCGAATGCGATCAGCTGAAGCACGTACGCCACCACCGCCGCAAAAATAACCGCCGACGTGGCCGGACGGCCCAGCACAAAAGCCGTCACAGCTGCACAAAAAGCCGTCGCAAGCAAGCCAACCGCTGCGTAGCGAAGCCAGGCCCGCATCACTTGCGACCTGCCTCGTCGCGCTTCTCGCGCTCCAGCTTCTCCCTCGGTACGATCACAAGATTGTGGTACATGTAATAAAATCCCGCGGCCGCGCCGACAAAGGCGCCGACCACAGTCAGCGCGGGTTTGGTCCCCAGCTTTCCGTCCAGAAAGGAGCCGAGCCACAAAAAAAGCAGTGTGCTCAGCGTCCACGTCATTCCGACCCCGAGGTACTGGCCCGCGGAAGCCGTTTGCTTGTCTCGTGCTGCTTTCTGATCCTGCTCCGGCACACCGTCAATCCTGGTTCCGGACACCTCGGAGAGCGCCAACATATTGGCTTGTGAATTTTTTCGCAAGCGGCTCTGGACACCCCTGCCTAAAGGCTCGCTTGACGCCCGTTCAGGGCCGTGTCTATCTTCCATCTGCCGGGCGCTTCGCGAGGCAGAAACCCCCTGAAAACGGCTGGACGTGGAGGGCTCGTGAAGAGGCTCGGTTTTGTAGTGTTGGTGTCGGGCGTGTCGTTTTTGATGTTCGCGTGCGTGCGTCGCACGGAGCCCGAAGTCGGCAGCAGCGCCAGCGCGCCGGTGGCGGAGGAAGTTGTGACTTCGCTGGAGGTGAAAGTCGGCCGCGATTCGGTGGAGGTGATCCTGCACGCGACGAATCCCACCTCGAAGCCGGTGACTCTCGAGTTCAATTCCGGGCAGCGTTACGACTTCCTCATCGTCGATGCGGGAGGCCGGACGGTCTGGCAGTGGTCAGCTGGAATGATGTTCACGCAGATGGTGGGACGCGTGGTGCTGGCGCCCGGACAGGGCGTTCAATACCGTGCTGCCTGGAACCCCGCGGGCATGCTCGGTAGTTTTACGGGAGTGGGTCGTGTGAGTGCGCGCGGCCGGCAGCTGGAGCAGCGGGCGCAGTTCGAGATTACGCAGTGACTTCGACGTTTCGCGCTGGATCCCCATTTTCGATATCACAAACGAGGAGTGGCATGGAAGCGACAGTGGCGCGGCAGTCCGAGTCTGATGAGCGTGATGTGGAGTTGCTGGATCGTCTGGCAGAGGCGCGCCAGCAGCTCGACGCGGAAATCGGCAAGCGCATCATCGGACAAAAGGACGTCGTTGAAGGACTGCTGATCGCGATGCTCGCGGACGGCCACGCATTGCTCGTGGGCGTGCCCGGGCTGGCCAAGACGCTCCTTATTTCAACGCTTGCGCAGGCACTGGAGCTGAAGTTCAGCCGCATCCAGTTCACGCCTGACCTCATGCCGACGGACATCACGGGCACGGAAGTGCTCGAAGAGGACCGTTCGACGGGAAAGCGCGCCTTCCGCTTCATTCGCGGCCCGGTCTTCGCAAATGTGGTCCTGGCCGACGAGGTGAATCGTACGCCGCCGAAAACTCAGGCTGCGCTCTTGCAGGCAATGCAGGAGCGGTCCGTGACGATCGCCGGTGAGACGTTCCAGCTCGAGCGTCCGTTCTTCGTTCTGGCTACGCAGAACCCGATCGAGCAGGAAGGCACGTATCCGCTGCCCGAAGCGCAGCTCGACCGGTTCATGCTCGAGCTGAGGATCGGCTACCCGACGCGTGAAGAAGAAGAGAAAGTCGCCATGCAGACGACGGGTGCAGCGGAGCCACAGGTCAATCGGGTGCTTGGCGCGGAGGAGCTGCGTTCGTTCCACCGTCTCGTGCGCAGAGTGCCCGCCGCGCCATCGCTTGTCGCGTATTGTGTACGCCTCGCGCGAGCAACGCGCCCCGCAGATGAACAGGCACCCGATATGGTACGACGTTATGTGAGCTGGGGTGCCGGTCCGCGCGCATCGCAGTTCCTGGTTCTTGGAGCAAAGGCGCGCGCCGCGCTGTCTGGCCGGGGCGTGCCCAACTACGATGATGTTCGAGCGATTGCGCCGTCGGTATTGCGACATCGGCTCGTGACCAACTTCCAGGCTGAGGCAGATGGCCGGAACACGGCGGACATCGTCGAAGAGCTCCTCCAACTGAGCCGTGCATGGACGTAGACCGAAGTAGGAGCAGTGCGACATCGTTGATTCATGAAAGCCCGGCGAGGCGCGCGTGTTGATATTGGCATTTGCGCTGGTCGTCGGGCTCGCACTGTCTGCATTCTTCACCGCATCTGAAGCGGCGCTCTTCTCGCTGGGTGAATCCCGCATTCGCACCCTCGTCGAAGAACAGTTCAGGGGCAGCAAAGCGCTTGCGCGTCTGCGTGAGCGTCCTGAACGCCTCATCGTTCTTCTTCGCCTGGGCGATGTACTTTCCGACATGTGCGCGGCGATTGCTGCGACCGCCATTGCAATCCAGTCTTTGCACGGACTGGCACTCCTGTTTGTCCTCGTCTTCTTCGCGTTCGTCATCCTGCTCGTCGGCGAGCTCATGCCGCTCGCGTTCACGGTCACGCACACCGTTCGCATCGCGCTTTTTGTGGCGCCGATTCTGCTTGTGCTGCAGCGCGCACTCGGGCCCGTGCTCTCCGTCATCGAACGCATCTCGCACATGTTCCCGGATCCCGTCGCTGCGGGGGCGCTGAGCGCGACCGAAAGCGAGATCCGTCAACTTACCGCGCTCGGCCATACCGAAGGCGTCATCGAGGAGCACGAGCGCCAGCTGATCGAGCGCGCGTTTCGTCTCGACGAATTGAAGGCGTGGGACATCATGACGCCGCGCGTCGACATCTTTGCATGGCCCGACTCCAACGCGCTTTCGGACATTCTGGCCGAGCTCGGCACGGTGCCCTATTCGCGCGTGCCGGTCTATGGTGAAAGCATCGATGACATCACGGGCGTGTTGTACTTGCGCGATGCATATCAGGCACTCGTATCCGGACAGCGCGATGTGCAGTTGCAGGCGCTTGCACGCGAGCCATTGATCGTTCCGGGATCACTTTCGCTTACGCGGCTGCTGCGCGACTTCCAGACGCGCCGCATCCACCTGGCAATCGTAGTCGATGAGTACGGCGGCACCGACGGACTGGTAACGCTCGAAGACCTGCTCGAGGAGCTGGTCGGGGACATTGTGGATGAGACCGATGTTGCGCACGAGCCAATTGTGCGCGTATCACGACAGGAAATCATCGCCGCAGGCGATGCAGACCTGCGTGAGATCAATCACTACTTCAACACATCGTTCCCGCAGCTCGAGCATCGCTCGCTGAATGGCTACCTGCTGGACGAGCTTGGACGCGTGCCCGAGACGGGTGAGACCATCGAGCGCGGCGGGATCATCATTGAAGTTCTGGAGGCCACGGATACGCTGGTGATTCGCGCGCGCCTGCGTCGTGCGACCGGGACGCAGGAAGCCGCCGGCCAGCGTCCATCCGGCGAGCAGTCGATCGTGTCGGAAGATGTTCTGTCGGCCGATCGCGACAGCACGCCCGCAGACAAGCGTGCCGCGCGCGGAGCGGCTGCGAACGCCGTGCGCATTGAGAATCCTGCGGTGATCGACACACTCGCAAAGACGGACTGACACTCCGCATGGCGCACATCTATTCGTTCAACGGCATCACGCCCCGCATCCACCAGACTGCATTCCTCGCCCCGACCGCGGTCATTATCGGTGACGTCGAAGTGGGTGCGCACTCGAGCATCTGGTTTGGTGCAGTCCTGCGCGGGGACAACCCCGATCACGGCATACGAGTCGGTGCGCGCACGAGCATCCAGGACAACTGCGTGCTGCACGTGAGCGCGCGCGGCGCCACCATCGTCGGAGACGAAGTCACCGTCGGTCATGGCGCTGTGTTCGAGAGCTGTGTCATTCGCAACAGCACGCTGATAGGGATGAACGCAGTGATTCTGCACGGTGCCGAGATTGGTGAAGGGTCACTCGTAGCGGCGCTGAGCGTCGTTCCTGAAGGAATGATCATACCACCGGGCGTGCTCGTCGCGGGTGCGCCCGCGCGCATTCGCAAAGAGTTGACGGGCGACTCCGCACACTGGGTGAGAGACAGCGCGCAGCACTACGTCGAGCTGGCCGAGCGATACATCGCCGAGGAGCTGTAATACGTGAGCAATCAGACATTCGACGTTGCGGTGATCGGCGGTGGTGCAATCGGCTGCTCGATTGCCTGGGAGCTCGCGAAACGGGGCCAGTCCGTCGTGCTTGCCGAGCGCGGCACGCCCGGTCGTGAAACGACCTTCGCAGCTGCAGGCATGCTGCTGCCACTTGGCGAATCCAAGCGGCCGGGTCCGTTCCTGCAGCTCGCACTGTCGAGCATGAAGCTGTGGCCTGGCTTTGCTGAAGAGCTCGGTGAATCTGCCGGCCAATCGGTCGAGTACCGCGCGTCCGGCAAGCTTCTCGTTGCGATGAATGACCACGAAGCGGAAGAGATGCGCGCGCTGCACGAGTGGCAGAGCGCCGATGGATTCGATGTCCGCATGCTGTCGAGTGTCGAAGCGCGGGAGATGGAGCCCGCGCTTTCGGCGCACATGGTCATTGCGCTGTTCACACCGCAGGATCACCAGGTGAACAATCGCGCGCTCGGCCAGGCGCTGTGGACTGCAGCGGCGCGCGCGGGCGTCACCGTGCTAACAGGCACACCCGTCGCCGGGATCAAGCGCACTGGTGAAGCAGTGTCAGGCGTTCAGCTTGCGGATGGCAGCGTGCTGAACGCGCGCACCGTTGTCATCGCCGCAGGCAGCTGGGCGGGACAGCTGACCGGACTGCCGCGAACGCTGCCCGTCTTCCCTGTGCGCGGACAGATGACATCACTCGCATCTGCGCCGCCACTCATCTCGCACATGGTGATGAGCCACCGCTGCTACCTCGTCGCGCGCGGCGGCGCGCAAATCCTCGTGGGTGCTACCGTCGAGCAGGCAGGCTTCAAGAATTTCAACACGGCGGATGGGCTTCGCTCGCTGTTCGATGGCGTTGTCGAGCTGTTGCCGGACGCGGCTACGCTACCCGTTCTCGAGACGTGGTCCGGACTCCGGCCGGGCACTCCCGATGAGCTGCCTGTCCTCGGTGCGGATCCCGATGTCGAGGGCTTGTTCTACGCAGCGGGACACTATCGTAACGGCATTCTGATGACACCGATCACAGCACACGCAATCGCAGACCTGATTACAACCGGGAAGAGCGGCGCCGACCTGTCGGCGTTTTCGATTTTGCGGTTTGAGCAATGAGTACGGGCGAGCAGGAACAGCAACGAAAACCGGACGACGTGCAGAAGAACATCGTCAGAAAGATTACTGCGGAAGCGCGTATTGATTGCGAGCGATGCGGGGCAGAGATGTATGATTTGCACTGCAAGATCGTCTGCCCGCGCTGCGGCTATAAGCGCGATTGCAGCGATCCATAAGCGTTAGATGCCGGAAATCAGATTCAAGTACCAGTAGACGATCTGTGCGCCCCACATGTACGTGATTGCACCGCCCATGGCGAGGAATACGCCGAGCGGGAGGTAGGTGTTGAGCGCTTTGAGTTTGCCGGTCAGCATCGTGTAGGGAACGCCGATGACGAGGCCGAAAAACGAACCGAAAAGAATTGTGAGCAATGCTCCCGGCATGCCGACAAACGCACCCACCATTGCCATCATGTGGATGTCACCGACGCCGAGCGCGGGCTTCCGAAACGCTTTTTCCGCGACCAGCTTCACGACCCACAGGAATACGTAGCCGAACACTGCACCGAGCAGCGCCGCCTTCAAGCTGAATCCTCCCGGAAGTGCCGCCAGCCCGAGTCCAATTACAAGACCGCCGAGCGAAAACTGATCGGGAATCAGCATGTACTTCGCATCGGTGAGCGCGATGCCGAGCAGCACCGTGAGGAACAGCGCCATCCGCAGTGTCTCGATGCTCCAGCCGTGGTGCACTGCGGCAGCAACCCAGATCAGCGCCGTCGCCAATTCGATGAGCGGATACTGAATCGAGATGCTCGCGCCGCACGTGCGACAGCGTCCACGCAGGATCAACCAGCTCAGGACCGGAACGTTGTCATACCAGGCGATCGGCGTTCCGCACGAACCGCAGCGCGAGCGCGGCTTCACGACGGAAAGCTCATTCGGCCAGCGATAGACGCAGACGTTCAGGAACGAGCCTATCATCGCGCCGATGAGGCCGGCATACGTCCGGATCAGCCAGTAAGGCATGCGTCCCTTCCGTCAGCAGGTACAACAGGATGCCGGCAGCAACACCGACATTGAGAGACTCGGCCTTGCCGCGCATCGGAATCGCTACGCTCGTAAACGACAGCGCGCGCACTGCGTCACTGAGTCCCGCGCCTTCATTGCCGACGATGAGAGCTGCGCGTTTCGCAAAGGAAACCTTGCGCACATCGGAACCATCCGTGTCTGCAGCATACAACGTGAACTCGCGCGCGCGCAGCCAGTCCGCCGCCACCGCAACATCAACCTGCACGATGGGCAGATGAAACGACGAGCCCGCCGCAGACCGCACTGATTTCGGATTCCACGGGTCTACCGTGCCGGGCAATGTAAGCACTGCACGCAGCGCGAGCGCATCAGCAGTGCGCACGAGTGTTCCAAAGTTCCCCGGATCCTGCACGGCATCGAGAATCAAAAGCCGATCGTCATCGCCAACTGCGATGCCCGGCAACGTCGCATCAGGAATCCTGGCGACAATC